>CAZJJF010000111.1:0-10604 GCA_964546245.1 uncultured Anaerolineales bacterium | reverse complement strand
CCCTGCTGCTCAGTGTCATGGCCGGGCCGGATCCCCGCGACCCACTCTCCATCGAGGCGCCGGGCGCGGCGTTTGCCCGGCCGCTGGGCCGCGACTTCAAGGGCGTGCGCCTGGCATGGGGTCGTGACCTGGGTGGCCTGCCCGTCGATCCGCGGGTGACGACCGTCATCGACGGGCAGCGACCGACCTTCGAGGCGCTCGGCTGCGTGGTCGAAGATGCCGTCCCCGATTTCGAGGGCGCGGACGAGGCGTTCAAAACCTTTCGCGCCTGGGCCTTTGAGCTGGCTCGCGGTGAGTTGCTGGACGAACACCGCGACCAGATGAAGGACACCGTGGTCTGGAACATCGAGGCGGGGCGGCGGATGACGGGGCCGCAGCTCGGCCGAGCCGAGCGGCTGCGCGCGGCCCTCTACCGGCGGGTGGCCCGCTTCATGGATGACTACGAATTCCTGATTCTGCCCGTCAGCCAGGTCCCGCCCTTCGCCGTCACGACACCCTACATCAGCGAGATTAACGGCGTGCCTCTGGCTACCTACATCGACTGGATGCGCTCGTGCTACTACGTGAGCATTCTGGGGCTGCCTGCCATCTCTGTGCCATGCGGCTTCACCGAGGATGGTCTGCCCGTCGGCGTACAGATCGTCGGCCGCTGGCATGCCGACCTGCCCGTCCTACAGCTGGCCCACGCCTTCGAGCAGGCGACCCAGTTCTGGCAGCGGCGGCCGGCGGTAGCGCAGTAGGCGAAACCAGGCAGGCTGAGAGCCAGTTCGCCGCCAGGGGGCAGCGGTCGTGGCCGAGATAGGCTATCCGGGAGTTTCGCCGTAAGGCGCGGCGTGTTATAATATGGGTCGGACGCATCCAGCGAAGGTGATGGTTGCATGTCGACGATGTTGGCGGCCAGCCAGACGGCCGAGACAAGCGAACAACTGCTGGCGCGGGTGACCGAAGGTATGGGCCTCGCCGCTGACCTGAGCCGCGCCGATGCCACCCTCTATCGCGTTGACGCCGAGCGGGCGACCATCATCGCCCACGCCTGCCCCCACTCCGTCCCTCCCGTGTGGCGCGATGACGTGGTGGGGGGCGTCGTGCCGCTGGAGCCTCGCGGCCCCGACGCCCGCGCTCTTCAGCGGCGATTGCCTGCGACGGCGGCCGCCTCCCTGGCCCAGGGCAACACCGTGCGCGCCGTCTACCCGGTGCTGCGGGCCGACGGCGAGCCAGTCGGGCTGCTTGCCTTCGACCGCACCCTGATTCAGGAGGAGCGTCAACGCCACCGTGAGCGCGTCTTCCGCGACGCTATCAAGCTGTTGCAGGAGATGGCCGCGCGGGGGCAGATCCTGGGCGCTAAGGGGCTGCCAGTCTTTGGCGAGCACGATGGCATTCTGCTGGTAGACCGTGGGCTGGTCATCCAGTATGTCAGTGGCGTGGCGACCAGCCTGTACAATCGCGCTGGCTTCATGTATCCGTTGCCCAACGTGCACCTCGACCAGCTGCCTACCAAGGATAGCGACCTGGCGCAGCGGGCGATGGCGCAAGGCATGTGCCTCCAGGACGTGGAGGAGCGCGCCGAGGGCCAGTACTGGGTCAAGAAAGCCATCCCGCTCTACGGCACGCGGGAGCCGTCGCGGACCTGGCGGCGCTTCCTGCAAACGCCGCTGCCCGCGCCGGTTCTCGTGGGTGCGATTATCACTATCCACGACGAGACCGAGGAGCGGCGGCGGGCGCGGGAGTTGAAGCTCAAGACGGATATGCTGCTAGAGCTTCAGCATCGCGTGCGCAACAGCCTGCAAACCATCACGGCCCTCGTGCGCATACAGGCGCGCCGCGCCGAGAGCGCCGAGACGCGCGCCGCTCTGGGAGAGGCGGTCAACCGTATCATGAACGTGGCCGCCGTGCACGAATTTCTATTCGACCCCAACGAGCGGCGGGTGAATCTCCGCGCCCTGACCGAGCGGCTGGTGGAGTTGTCGCGCCCGCTCGTGCCGCCACCCCTGGCGATCGAGTTCCACGTCGAGGGCGGCGACATCTTCATCGACGGCCAGCGCGCGACCCCGGCCGCCCTGGTCATCTCGGAGCTGATTCTGAACGCCGTTGAGCATGCTTTCGGCAGCCAGGAGAAGGGTAACATCTGGATTCGCCTGGCCCAGGTGGGGAATCGGGTCAAGATTGAGATTCAGGACGATGGGCAAGGCGCGCCCCAGGGTTTCTCGCCCGATGTGGGCCTATCGCTGGTTACCACGCTAACCCGCGACGGGCTACAGGGCGACTTCAGCATCATCAATGATCCCAACGGCGGGGCAATCGCTGCCGTCGACTTCTCGCCCTACTCTGCCCGCCGCAACAACAGCTAGGCGCGCTTGGGGGCCGAGATGCACTTTCTGAACTGATGGAGAGAGGCAGCATGGAACGCACACGTCTGGTAGTCGTGGATGACGAGGTTCTAGTATTGCAGGACTTGAAGGAGACCCTCGAAGGTCTCGGCTATCTGGTGGCGGGCACAGCAGGCGATGGCCGCAGCGGCGTGAACATGGCCCGCCAGTTGAAGCCAGACGCGGTCATCATGGACATTCGTATGCCGGACATGGACGGCATCGAGGCGGCGTCGATTCTGACCGAGGAACACGTGGCGCCGGTCATCCTGGTCAGCGGCCTGAGCGAAAAGTCGCTCATTCAGCGCGCGCAGGAAGCGGGCGTGGTGGCCTACATCACCAAGCCCTATCGCCCCGCCGACCTGTCACCGGCGATTGAGGTCGGCATTGCCCGCTTCCGCGAATTCCAGGAGTTGCGCCGCGAGAACGAGGACATCAAGGAGACTTTGGAGACACGCAAGCTGGTGGACCGCGCCAAAGGCATCCTGATGACCAGCCAGGGGCTGAGCGAGGCCGAAGCCTTTCGCAAGGTGCAGAAGATGAGCATGGACACGCGGCGACCCATGAAGGACATCGCCAACGCCATCATCATCACTTACGAAGCCGGCGCCGATGATAAAGGCAGGAAATAGCTAATTTTTGCTTTGTGCGCGCATGTGTGGTATAGTTTCCCTCGGTTCCGCTGCAGACAGCAGGCGCTCCCGCGAGCTTAATTTCCTGCCGAGGCGACGGCCGCAGACGCGCTTCCATGTTGCATGGACTTCCCGGCCTGCATGTCGTCCCCGGCATGCGGGCCGTTTGTATTTTATGGGAGGTTCACTTGCCAAAGACACGCAAAGAGAAGCAAGCTGAGCTGACGGAGATGTCCGAGGACCTGCGCGCATCGCAGGTGGTCATCCTGACCGAGTACCGCGGCCTGACGGTGAGCGACATCTCCCGCCTCCGCGGCCAGCTTCGCGACAAGGGCACCAAGTTCAGCGTCGCCAAGAATACCCTGATGGCCCTCGCGCTCAAGGAGAACGGCCAGGCTGTGCCTGAAGACCTGCTGACAGGTCCGACGGCCTTCGCTTTCGTGCGCGATGACATCCCGACCAGCGCCAGGTTGCTGAACCAGTTCGCCATCGAGACCAGGATTCTCACGGTCAAGGGCGCTATCGTTGGTGATAGCATCCTCAAGGGTGACGAGGTCAAGCAGCTTCAGGACCTGCCAACCCGCGACCAGAGCCGCGCCCAGCTGGTGGGTGTGGTGAGTGGCCCGTTGTCGGGCATCGTCTCGGTGCTCAATGCCCCGCTCCGTGAGATCGCCTACGTCATCCAGCAGCGCGCCGACCAGTTGGGCGCCGCCGCCAGTTAATCCATCGACACATGTCTAGCGCCGAGGGCTGAGCTGAGCGGCGCACCACAAGGAGTCACATCGCATGTCCGAGAAGATCGACCAGATCGTTGAATTGCTGAATACGCTGACCGTGCTCGAGGCCTCGCAGCTGTCGAAGCGTCTGCAAGACGAGTGGGGCGTATCGGCGGCCGCGCCGATGGCCGTCGCCATGCCCGGCGCTGCCGCCGCCGGTGGTGATGGCGCTGCAGCCGCCCCCGCCGAGGAGCCGACCGAGTTCGACGTCATCCTCAAGGAAATCGGCCCCCAGAAGCTCCAGGTCATCAAGGTCGTCCGCGAGCTGACCGGCCTGGGCCTCAAGGAGTCCAAGGATGCCGTCGAGGGTGCGCCAAGCAAGCTGAGGGAGAAGGTCTCGAAGGAAGAGGCCGAGGCGGCCAAGGCCAAGCTCGTCGAGCAGGGCGCGGTCGTCGACATCAAGGCCAGCTAAGCAGTCTTTCGTCGCCTGTCGAAGCGCAAGAATCCCCCTCCCAATCGCAGAGGGGGATTTGCTTTGCCGGATTGGTCGTATAGTTTGGCGCAGGAATCATGCCCTGTGGTTGCATCTTGCAACCATGCCGCGTATACTTGCCCTGGGGGTGTTCCATGTCAACACTGCATGTGCGCAATGTGCCTGACGATCTATACGAAGAGATTCAGCGTCGCGCGGCCGAGCAGAGGCGGTCGATTAGCAGTGAGGTGATCAGCCTGCTGCGACAAGCCATCGAGCGCCCCGATCAATCGCAGGCCCAACTGCTGGCCGAGATTCGTCGCCGTCGCATCTATCGCCCGGCAGAACACGGCGCACCCGACAGCGCGACCCTGTTGCGCGAGGATCGCCAGCGGTGAACGCCATACGCCTTGAATACGTCGTGGATGCGAGCGTCGGCATCAAGCTCTTCGTAGATGAATCAGACTCCGCCATAGCCGCCGCTCTGTTCGACCAGCTAGTCGCAACCCCGCCAGCGCGCTTCTACGTGCCCGACCTCTTCTATATCGAGACGGCCAGTATCCTGTGGAAGTACGTGCGCCGCTTCGCCTTCTCTATCACAGGGGCGAGAGAGGCTCTGCGGGCGCTCAGCGCCCTCGATCTGGCTTCCGTGTCCACGAGCCATCTGATCGGCGACGCGCTGCCCATCGCGGTGGAGCATGATGTGACGGCCTATGATGCCTGTTACGTTGCCCTGGCCGATGCCCTGGACGTGCCGCTGGTGACGGCTGACAAGCGGCTGGCGCACGCGCTTCGCGATACCCAGTATCGCATCGTCCCCCTACATAGGGTGGGCCTGCCTTGATGCGCGCCAGCCGCCCAGACTACCCCATGAGCATCGGCTCTTCGGGGAAAGTGACAGCAGGGGTAGGCTGCTGCCGCGTGAGCGCGACGATAATGGTCAGCGCGCCCAGTCGTCCCCAGAACATGACGAACATGATGATTAGCTGGCCGGCCCAGTTCATGCGCGACGTGTAGTTGAGGCTGAGGCCCGTCGTCGCGAAGGCCGACACCACCTCGAACAGAGCCTCTTCCAACACAGCGGTTGGGTTCACTGCCAGCAGCAACCACGTGGCCGTCGCCACCACGGCCAGCGAGATACTCACCACGGCCGCAGCGCGCGGCACGCTTCGCTCCGATAGGCGGCGGCCAAAGATAGTTGGCGTGACCTGGCCGCGCGTGTAGCCCAGCACCGATAGAGCCAGGACCGCTAGCGTGCCGGTAGTAATGCCGCCGCCCATCGAGGCGGGGGCGCTGCCCACGAACATCAAGGCGATCATGAGCATCTGACTGGCAGGGCGCAAGTCGGCGAAAGTCGAGACGGCCATGAAACCTGCCGTGCGCGCCGAGGTCGATTGGTAGAACGAGAGGAGCGCCTGACGCCACCACGGTTCATCCTTGAGAATGCCGCTCGTCCCCTCCACCAGCCACAACAACGCCGCGCCCCCCAGCAGCAGAATCACCACCAACGTCAGGGTCACGCGGGTATGCAGTGAGGTGGCGCGGCGGCGCGGCCAGCTCAGTAGATCGCCCCACACCGGGATGCCCAGGCCACCCAGGATGATTAGAGCCGACATGACCAGCACCGTCGGGGCATCGTTGGGCATGCCGTCGGGGAAGCCAGGGCGACCGCTGAACAACTCGAAGCCCGCGTTGCAGAAGCCTGTAATAGAGTGGAAGAGGCCAGCAATGAAGGCCGTGCCGTCGGACATGGTTCGCCGCCAGTTGAGCCATAGCAGGATAGCGCCCACCAACTCGATGATGAGCACGCCTACCATCACCCGGCGGGTCAGGCTCAGGATGGCTCGCGGCGACAGCAGGCCAAGCGAGTCCCGCAGCGCCAGGCGGTCGATGAACTCGACACGGCGCCCCATCGCCGCGAGGACGATGACGGCAATGACCATGAAACCCACACCGCCCACCTGGACCTCGACCATGAGCAGAACCTGACCGAGCAGCGACAGGTCAGTGGCGGGTACGATGGTTGCCAGACCTGTCACCGTCAGGGCCGAGGTCGCGGTAAACATGGCCTCTGCCAGCGTCAGCGGCCGCGTGCGCCCAACCCCTGGCAGCATCAGCAAGAGCGTCCCTATACTGACCAGGACCGCCAACCCCAGGACGAGGCGGACGGCGGTAGGCAAGGGGCGGCGGGCGCGTTGCAGATGGCGAATGGACGACATGGTAGAAAAGCGCTGGGTGGCGAACCGGGGCACAGCGAGCCGCCGGGCTACTCGAAGGAGGACAGGCGGGTCAGAGCTTCGTTGGTTCCCAGAATCACCAGCCGGTCGCCGGGCGCGAGTCGGTAATCGGCGGGCGGCGCGACGGCCACATCGCTGTCGCGCCCGACAGCCAGCACCAGCGCGCCGTAGCGGCGGCGCAGATCGGCCTCGAGCAGCGTGCGACCGGCCAGGGCATCGGAGACCTCCACCTCGACGACTTTGTGATCGGGGCCGAAGGGTAGCGAGGCGAACGATCCCTGGCTGGTCAGCTCCATAGCGAGGCGCTGCCCTGCCTCGATTTCGGGCAGGACCACCCGATCCGCGCCAATCTTGAGCAGAATCTCGCGCTGGCGCTCGGAGACCGCCTTAGTGATAACGTTTGCCACCCCCAGCCCCTTCAGGGATGCTGTGATCAACAGCGCGTCTTCAAAGTGCTCGCCCATCGACACCACGACCGTGTCAAAGGAGCCGATATCGACGTCGCGTAGCGCCTCCTCATTCGTCGCATCCAGGGCGACCACGTGGGCCAACTCCTCCGACAGGCGCTGGACCACCTCTATGCGCTCATCAATGCCCAGCACGCTGTAGCCCTGGCGAACCAGTGTCAGGGCCATACTGGCGCCGAAGCGGCCCAGACCAATAATCGCGTATTCGGGCCGGCCTCGACGAGCCATCCAGCTACCTCCTGTCCCAGCGCGGCATCCGATATCGGGTCACAGCGCAGAGCCACGCCATCGCCGACAGGGTGGCGTGAGCAGCCTGTCGGCACGGTCAGCCCAATCAGCATGTGAGCATTATATCACGAGTGGCCAGACGTGACACGCGCCCCCGGCCGGTGGGTGGCCGCGAGGCGCGTGTTGGCGTATCGAGTTGCAATCTGGCGCGAGCGCGGCCTGGATCGCTGCTAGCGAATCGGCGTCGCAGTCACCAGTCGCTGCGCCGCAGCCGCCTGGTTGACTAGCTCGGCGGGAATCGCCTCCTCGCGGAAGGCGCGCTCGATGGTGGCTCTGGCCTGAAGATCGCTGAGGTAGCGGTCAACGGCATCCTCCTCGCGCCTGGTACGCTCCTCGGCCGTCATGGGCCGCAACTGGGCCGCCTCGATGACCTGCACCAAAGCCCACTGGCCGCCAATTTGCAGCGGCTCGCTGACCGCATTCGGCTGCAAGCTAAAGGCTGCGCGCTCCAGAATCGGGTCCTGATCGCCCTGGCTGAACCAGCCCAGGTCGCCGCCCTGGTCCTTCGTCGTCGTATCCTTTGACAGTTCCTTCGCCAGCGTAGCGAAATCTTCGCCTGCCTTGAGGCGCAGCGCGATCTGCTTGGCCTCGTCCTCGGTATCGACCAGAATCTGGCGCGCCCGTACCTGGAGGCTGGTGGGCGGGATATTGGCATTGGCGACGGCCAGCGCGCGGAACCGCTCGTAGAGCAGTTGGTCACGCTTGTTGTCGCGGACAAAGCTATCGCCCAGCCCCGTGGCCGCCTTCAGCCCCGCCAGGAACGTGTCATACTGCGACTTGTATTGCGCCTCAGTGATCACTACCGGCGTGCCGGTAGGGCCAACCGTAGGCACCGCCGTACCCGCGCCAACCGTCGCCGTCGGGGCCGGTGTCGAGGTCGGCGGCCCGGCGGTAGGGGTGGGCGTGCCGTTGGGGAAATAACCGTAGTCGGCCTGCACACTGCGCGTGATCTCGTCTTCGCCGATGGTGATGCCCAGGCGTGTGGCTTCCTGGCGCAACATCTCGTCGGTGATCATCGTCTCGAAGACGGTGTTGGGCAACTGATTGGTCATGTACTGCTGAAGTTGTTCAGCCAGCGCGCCTGAGGTAGCCAGCGCGCCAAAACGCTGTTCGAGACGGAATTTCTCGAACAGCACCCGGTCGCGATAGGCGCTGGTGGTGACCGCCGCCCCATTAACGACGGCGATGGGAGCGCGTGGCTTGAGCCAGTATTGCTGGAGCACGCCGATCAGGATAACCGCACCAACCACGCCCAGAATGCTGCCAAAGATGATCCATAGCGTACGCTGGCGCTCCCGCTCGCGGCGGGTGAGATGCTCCTGCTTGCGGTTGGGAGCGGCTACCTGGACGGTTTCTTTTCGACTCTTCTTCGACATACGACGTCTCCGCCTACAAAGGATTAGCGCTGAAACAGCAGATAGCTGGTGGTCTCTGGCCGCCGTCGCCCCTACAGACGACTCTTTCCCTCGGCCCTAAACTACCAGCCATCTACCATTCACTGTCTGTCGTGTCCGCTAGCGTGTCTGTGCGGCCGTGTAGGGCAGCAGCGCGAGATAGCGCGCCCGCTTGATGGCGCGGGTCAGAATACGCTGCTGCTTCGCCGACGCCCCCGTCTTGCGGCGGGGCTTGATCTGCGCCGACTCATTCAGGAACCGCTGCAACAGGTCGATGTTCTTGTAGTCGACCAGAGACAGGTCCTTGGGGAGAGGCTGGCGTCGGCCACGACCACGACCGCCGGGGCCGCCAGGGCGACGGCCATAGCCGCCACGACTCTGGCCGCCGGGGCGGCGGTCACTCTGGTAGCCACCCTGCCCTTCGCTGCGCGGCGTCTCAGCGCTGGCAGGGGTCGCCTCGGCCGTCGGGGCATCGGCGGGAGTTTCGGCGGCTTCGATGACCGGCGTTTCCGCCACGGTCGCCGGCGCCGCCTCGACCTCGGCCGCCGCCGGGGTCATCTCGATCTCATTCTCCATCGTTACAACTCCTCCACGGCGCGGGACGCCGTCGGGTTAGGGCATGGCTGGGGCATAGCGAGCCGTCGCGCCGCGCACATCATGGCTAGAAGGGATACTCGTCGCTTTCCTCGTCATCACCATGCGCGGGCTGTTCCGAGTAGGCCTCGCGGCGGCCATCGAGCACGATCATTTCGTCGGCGACAACCTCAGTACGGTAGTGCTTCTGGCCGTCGGGGCCTTCCCACGACCGCGTCTGAAGTCGGCCCTCGATGTAGACCTTCGAACCTTTGGCGAGATACTGGTTACAGATCTCGGCCAGGTCACGCCAGGCCACCACATTGAACCATTCGGTCGCCTCGCGGCGGTCGCCGTCGGTGGTCGTCCAGGTGCGGCTGGTCGCCACGCTGAAGGACGTGACGGGCTTGCCGCTGGGCGTATAGCGCATCTCCGGATCGCGGCCCAGATTACCAATAATCATCACCTTGTTCAAACCACGGCTCATCGCTTGCTCCTTACTTCCAGCACTTACCGGGGCTTACTCGTCGGTTCGAATGAACAGATACCGCAACACGTTCTCGTTCAGCTTTAGCTGGCGCTCGACTTCGGTCAGCATCGTCGCCGGGGCCTGCACGCGGTAGACGGCATAGTAGCCTTCGCGGTGGCGGTCAATGCTGTACGCCAGGCGACGGCGACGCCAGGTTTCGGCAGGTGCAATCTGACCGGTATTGTCGGCCAACTGCCCAATCTCCGTTACCTGACCGCCCGCGCCCGTGAGCAGCGCACCGACCTGCTCGGCGAGGGCCTTCATGCCATCGTTGTCCAGCCCAGGCTGGACGAGCACCGTCAGTTCGTAATCACGCATCGGGGGTGGTCTCCTTTCTATGGGATATGCCCCGCTCGTGGCGGGACAGAAAGGTACTGGATGGGGACACTCACCATCCAAACAGGATAAGTATATGCAGGGTCAGGGGCAGTCGCAAATTTCGTCGCTTGCCCTGAGCCGCGGCTTGTCGACCCGCGCCACATAAGGGCGACGCGCCGGGGGCCGCCGGCGCGTCGCGGGGAGGGGAAGGAAGAGATGAACTTGTGGTCAGGCCGCGCGCCGCCTGCGGCGTGGTGCGGCATCAACGACAGCGGGCGTCGACGCCGTGTCGGCGACGGCGGGCGCGGGCTTCGCGTCTGCGTCGACGCCGATCCAGAAGTGATGCGGGCGAATACTGGCGCGGGCGCGCAACTCGAAGCCTGGCACACTCCCTGCGTCCGCCAGCATGGCCGGGTTGACGTAACAGGTATTAGCCGCGACGCCGAACTTCTCGCGGTAGCATTCGGCGGCCTCGTACACCTTTTGAGCCAGGGAAGTCCTGGCGTCTTTGTCGTACCACAGGATACCCATGTTCACGGCGAAACTCCTGGTGTCTACTCGTCGTCGCCAACGACATGAAACTCGCGAGGGGCCGGCGAGGGGACCGTCGGT
>CAZJJF010000110.1:0-10633 GCA_964546245.1 uncultured Anaerolineales bacterium | reverse complement strand
CAGGGCGACATCGAGCGTCGCGGCGACCAGGGTCGCGCGCCGCTCGGAGGCCGCCGCCATGAGGCGGGTGCGGCCTGCGGCGCGGGCGCGCGGGTGCGGCGATGGAACAGGCGCGTTCAAGGCCGCGAGGGCTGACAGGAGCATCGGCTCCAGTTCAGCGGCGCGGTCAGGGAAGCGCGCGAGCAGCATGGGGATGTCGGCGCGGCCGGCCTGCAAGTCGGCCACGGCCTGGTCTAGCGCAGCTTCGGCCTCGGCGCGGGCAGTGACGGCCGCCTGGAGGCGCGCCAGGCCGGCCGCCTTAGCCTCGGCGCGGGGCGCGGGGCGCGGGGCCTGCTGGGCAGCCGCGGCGGCCAACAGCAACGGCTTGAGGGTGGCGGCATGCTGCGCGTGACGCGCCAGCACGTCGTCCACGGACGCGCCCGCCTGAATCTCAGCCACGGCGCGGTCGAGGAGCACGCCAACGGCGCGCTTCCCTTCGACCGCCGCGCGCAGCCGGGCCAGCCCGGCCGCCTTGGCCTCGGCGTGCGGCTCGACCAACGGGGTCTGGCGCACGGCCAGGGCAGCTTGTAGGGCAGGGGCCAGACTGTCAGCGTCGTCGCCCAGTGTGGCGGCAACCTCTGCCACAGGGCGGCCCGCGCTGACTTGCGCCAGGGCGATGTCGAACGTGTCGAGGAACCGACGGCGCGCCTCGACGGCGGCAATCAGGCGCGCATAGCCGACGGCCTGTGCTTCCCAGCGCGCTGTCGGCTCGGGGGTATCCTGAATGGCTTGCGCCAACCGCAGTAGGGGCAGAATATCGTCGGCATGGGGGTTGCCCGCCAGGGCGATCTCAGGCGGCCGGCCGTCCCGCAGGGCGGCGAGGGCCGCGTCGAGGGTCTCGGCGTCGAGCCGCGCTACCAGGGCCGCCATCAACCGCTCGCGTCCCTCGGCGAAGGCCTCGTCGCGGGGCTGGGGGAGGGGGGCCTGGCGCAGCGCCAGGGCAGCGCGAAGCATCGGCTCCAGCTCGGCCCGCTGCGCAGGGTAGCGCGCCAGGACCGAGTCCAGGTCTGCATCGCCCGTATTCAGTTGGGAGAGGCAGAGATCTAGCAGATGCTCCAGGCTCATGTTCCCATACTGTAGGGCGATGGTTGGGCGTCCTACAGCTCCTTCATATTCCGTCTTGGGCGTAATCAGCCAGCACGCGACCTAGCGAGGCGAGCGCGCGATGCTGAAGGGATTTAATAGCGCCTTCGGTCTTGCCCAGGACCGCGGCGACCTCTACATTCGACAGCCCGTCGACAAACTTGAGGATGACGACCTGTTGTTGCTCGTCGGTGAGGAGGGCCAGCGCTGCCTGCAACTCGCGCTGCGTGAATCCCCGCTCCATCAAGTCGGTCGGACTCTCGTCGTCGGCGACCTGAGTCTCTTCCAACGGCAAGTGGTTGTTGCGCGGCTTGCGCCGGAAGTGGTCGGTCACCAGGTTGTTAGCGATACGGTACAGCCAGGCCGAGAAGGGCACACCTCGGAAGGTGTAGGTGTCGATGGCTTCCAGGGCCTTGACGAACACCTCGGCAGCGAGGTCTTCCGCCAACGGTTCATCGATGACGCGATAGAACACGTAGTTGAAGATGCCTTGGTAGAACCGCTCATAGATCTCTGCAAACGCGCCTGGCTCATAGGCCTGCGCGCGCAAGATCAGATCGCGCTCTTCTTCCACGGCGGTACCTCTTTCGCTAGTTACAACGGCCTACCAGGTCGTCTCGATACGGGTAGGGTACTAAAAAATGTGGGGCATGCGTTATGTTTGCATGCCCGATCGACGCGGATACCTGGATTGGTACACCGCGCTGGCTCCGCGACGCCAGTAGGTCGCTATAATGCCAGCTCGGGCTGCTGCATCCCCCAGACCGGGGGCAATGATAGCCAGGGTGGCGTGATGAGTCAACTACTCCTAACTCATAGGTAGAGACGTTGAAACGATACGCCGGTTACGCGGATTCCGGCCAATTTGGACAGAATTTCGTCAGTTCCTTGCGCCGCGCCGGGCGCGTTGGGGCGGCCCCCGTGGCTGCCCTCGACCTGGGCAACGATCTCGCCTCTAGCGACCGCCAAGAGATGAGGACGCGGATGAACGCGGATGAACGCGGACGAGAAGAGATAAGTCATTCCCACCAGGGCAGGCACGGGGGCCAGGGCAGGCACGGGGGCCAGGACAGGCACGGGGACCTGCCCCTACAGCTTGGCGCGCGGCGTTAGCAGTTCCCACGGATGGGTCTCGGTGTCGCCGGTGCCATGCAGCACGTCTAGCGCGGGGGGTAGGCCCGCGCCGACCTGCTGAGCGCGCTGGCGGTACAGAATCTCTTCCATGAGCCGCCGATTGTCGCCCACCCGGTCGGCCAGGACGCCGAACAGGAAGATCAGGCCGCCGATGATGAGGCTGGTCGCGCCCAGCACGAGGGATTGGACGTTGCTGCCGCGCCCCAGGTCGCCCTGGAGATACAGCCAGCCGATGCGCAGTAGCAGGGCCAGGCCGATGACGAGGAAGGGCAGCGCCATATAGAAGAAGGTCTTGAGCGGCTCATACGTGGCGTAGGTGCGCACGATGATGCCCGCCTGCCGCTTGACGAAGTTCCAGTTGCCGCGATGCAGACGCGATGGGCGAGTGTCGGCGTTGACCTCGATGGGCACGAAGGTGACGGTCAGCCGACGACGCCGCGCCTGGATGAGGGTCTCGATGGTGTAGGAGAAGGGATTGCCGACGAACAGGCGCAGCGCCGCCTCCCGCGAGTAAGCGCGGAAGCCGCTTACCGCGTCGGGTACGTCGATGCCCGCCGCGCGGCTGACGACCTGGCTGCCCAGGCGTTGCAGCGAGCGCTTGAGGGCCGAGAAATGCTGCAAGTTGTGGGGCGCGCGGTCGCCGACCACCAGGTCCGCCTCGCCCGCCAGGATAGGCTGAATCAGGCGGGGGATGTCCGCGCCGCGATACTGACCGTCGGCGTCGGTGTGGACGATGATGTCCGCGCCCAGGCGCAGGCACACGTCGAGGCCGGTCTGGAAGGCGGCCGCCAGACCCTTGTTGCCGCGATGCCGCACCACCCAGTCCGCGCCGTGGGCGAGGGCCACCTCGGCCGTGCCGTCGGTGGAGCCGTCATCGACGACCAGGACGCGCACCTCGTCCACGCCGTCGATGGCGCGTGGGATGTCGGCCAGCACGGCGGGCAACGTCGCCGCCTCGTTCATGGCGGGAATCTGGACGATCAGGCGCATGGGGTTGTTGTAGCCAGAAGCCGAGCGAGAGTCAAACGCAGGCGGACCAAGGACGAAGGACCAACGACCAACCAGACAGCATCTATTGGTCGTTGGTCCTTCGTTCTTCGTCGCGCCGTGCGCGCCATGCCGCCAGTAGCTCCGCCTCGCGCTCACGGGTCAGGCCCGCGCGGGGTGGCGTGTCCGTCGGGCGCGCGGCGTCCCAGGCGAGCGTCGCCGCCACGGTGTCGGCCAGGGGGCGAAAGGTCAGTCCGGCGGCCAGGGCGCGGTCGATACTGAACTTGTTGAAGCCCGCCAGCTGCGGGTCCGACTCGGGGACCCACAGTGGCAGCTCCGTCCAGGGCTGCGCGCCGTGCGCCAGCAAGAAGGCCTCGTCCAGCCAGGTGAAGGTCGCGTCGCTGCCGCTCACTGCCCGCGACGTGTCCAATACCTCGCCCAGGGTCAGCGGCGTGGCCGGTCCCGTCGCGTTGTAGACCCCCACCCGCCGCGCCTCGACCATGTCCAGCGTCCACTCCGCCAGGTCGCGGGCGTCGATGATCTGCGTCGCGTAGCCAGGGCGGCCCGGCGCGAGCACCGCGCCGCCGTGGGCCACGCGGCGTGGCCAGTAGGTGAAACGGTCCGTCGGGTCGTAGGGGCCGACGATGAGGCCGGGGCGGATGATCAACGCGCGGCCCGGCAGCGCGGCCTCGGCGGCCTGCTCGCACAGCGCCTTGAGGGGGCCGTAGCTCTCGCCCGTTATCTCCTCCGTCGTCGGGTCGTCGATGCGGCCCACCGGGGCGGTCTCGTCCACGCCGGGACGGCTGGGGTCGGCGTACACCGACAGGGATGAGATGAAGGTGTAGTGGTCGACGCGGTCGGCCAGCGTCGTGGCCGCCAGCCGCACCACGCGCGGCACGTAGCCGCTGGTGTCGATGACGGCATCCCAGCGGCCGTCGGCCAGCGCGTCGAGGCTGACCGTGCGGTCGCCGCGCACCTTCGCCACGTCGGGGAACAGGTCGGGGTTGTGCTGCCCCCGGTTGAACAGCGTCACTTCGTGACCGCGCGCCAACGCCGCCGCCACCAGATGCCGCCCCAGGAAGATGGTGCCGCCGAGAATCAGCAACCGCATCGGCATCAACAGCCGCCTTCCGCATTCGTCACCGACTTCGCCGCGTCGGGCAGCAACTGCCGGTACGGCACGGCCAGGTGGTGATACTGGACGATGGACTTGCCCTTGAACTGGATGGACGGCATGGCGGTGTCTCGACGGGAGCGGCGGGGGATGGGCGGCCCGCGTGGCGCGGCGGGCGGCAGAACGGCTGTATTATAGCATCAATGGGGAGGAGGGGCCACGCGGCGGGAACCTGTCGGTGCGCCGCGCAGAGCATTGGCCGCGGACAAACGCGGACGAACGCGGATGGAAGAGGCCTCCCTCCTGTCCGCGCTCGTCCGCGTCCTATCCCTTTGAGGCCAGGGCCGCCCTCCGGTGGTCAGTGGTCGGTGGTCGGTGGTTGGTGGTCAGTGGTCGGTGGTCGGTGGTCGGTGGTCGGTCGTCGGTGGTCGCCCCTCACACGCCCAGGTACGCCGCGCGAATCTCCTCGTTCTGGAGCATCGAGCGGGCGTCGCCTTGCATCTTGACACGCCCCTCGGCCATCACGTAGGCGTAGTCGCTGACGGCCATCGCCATCGCTACGTTCTGCTCCACCAGCAGAATCGTCAGCCCCTGCTCCTTCAGCTGGCGTAGCGACCCGAAGAGGTCAATGGTCAGGCGCGGCGACAGGCCCAGGGACAGCTCGTCAATCATCAGGATACGCGGCTTGGCCATCAGGCCGCGCCCCACGGCCACCATCTGCTGCTCGCCGCCGCTCAGCGTGCCCGCGCGCTGTTGCCGCCGCTCGCCCAGGCGCGGGAACAGCGTATACACCCGCTCCAGGTTGTGGCGCCAGTTGGCACGGGGCCGGCTGGGGAAGGCCCCCATCTCGAGATTCTCTTCGACGCTCATGTCGGTGAACAGTTGCCGCCCCTCCGGGACCAGTACCAGCCCGTCGGCCGCTCGCTGGTAGGGCGGCCAGCGGGTGATGTCCTGGTCCTGGAAGGTGACCTGCCCCTGCCAGGCGCGCAACTGACCCATGATTGTGCGCAGTACCGTCGTCTTGCCCGCCCCATTCGATCCGACCAGCGCGGTCAGCTTGCCCGGCTCCAGGGCCAGGCTCGTCCCCCACAGAATCTGCACCTCGCCGTAGCCTGAGGTGAGGTTATTGATTTCGAGGGCAGGCATGGTCTCATTCTCCTGACATCAGCTCGTGGGCCAGCTTGGGATCGCCCAGATACGCCTCGACCACCTGCGGGTCCTGCACCACCTCGGTCGGCGCGCCCGACGCGATGAGCCGGCCGAAGTCGAGCACGATGACCCGGTCCGACACGTTCATGACGGCGTGCATCAGATGCTCGATCATGAGAATCGTCACGCCCTGCTCGCGGATCTGGCGGATGGTGTCGATCATCAAGCCCACCTCGGCCGGGTTCAGGCCCGCCAGCACCTCGTCCAGCAGCAGGAGGTAGGGTTGGGCCGCCAGCGCGCGCGCCATCTCCAGGCGCTTCTTCTGTGCGACATTGAGACTCGCGGCCAACTGCGCCGCCCGGTCGCGCAGACCTACCTGAGTCAGCACCTGGTCGGCCACGTCGCCGGCGGCCGCCAGTGACAGGGCATGGCGGCCGAAGCAGGCGCCCACCATGGCATTCTCGCGAACGGTCAGCTCGTTGAGGGGGCGGACGACCTGGTGGGTACGCGCCATGCCCAGGCGGGCCACCTTGTTGGGTGGCCAGCCGGTGATATCCTGGTCGCGGAAGACCACCTTGCCCGACTCGGGTGGGTAGACGCCGTTGATGGCGTTGAACAGGGTGGTCTTGCCCGCGCCGTTGGGGCCGATGAGGCCCAGGATTTCGCCTTCGGCGATCTGAAAGGAGACGTCGCTCAGCGCTTGCAGGCCCCCGAACCGCTTATTGACATGGTCAACCTGGAGCATCATCATTCCAGATACCTCCGCAGCATGGGGACGCGCGACCGCAGCCAGCCGACCAGGCCGGCGGGCACGAACAGGACAATGAGCAGCAGAATCACGCCCGCGAAGACCAGGTGCAGGTCCTTGAAGAAGGGCGTCGTCAGCAGCGCACCGCGTAGCCATTGGTACAGGCTGGCGCCGATGACCGGCCCCGACACTGTACCCTGGCCGCCGAGCATCACCATCACCAGCATCTCGATGGACGTGTTCAGGCGGAAGGCATCGGCGGGCTCGACTGTGCCATTCTTGAAGAAGAACAGCACGCCGATGATACCAGGGAAGAAGGCTGACGCGACGAAGGCGATGGTCTTATAGAGCGTGGCATTGACGCCCATGACCAGGGCCGCGTCCTCATCCTCGCGGATGCTGAACAGGCCCAGGCCAAAGCGCGAGTCCTTGATGAAGAAGCTGACGACGACGACGATGAGGGTGATGATCAGCATCAGCGTGTAGGCCAGCCACAGAGCATTCGCCGCGCCGCCATACTGGCGGTACACGGCGAAGTTCAGAGACATGCCCGTCGCACCGCCCCACGGCTCGAAGTTGTTGACGAAGGCGCGGGCCGCCTCGTTGATGCCGATCGTCGCCAGGGCGAAATACGCGCCACGCAGCCGCAGCAGGGCAAAGCCCAACACCGCTGCCAGCAGGCCCGAGGCGACACCCCCCATGAGCATGGCAGGGTACAGCGACCACCCCAACTGGCTGAGCAGCCAGAAGCCGACGTAGCCGCCCAGGCCGAAGAACACAATATTGCCGAAGCTGACATAGCCCGTGTAGCCCAGCAGGATGTTGAGGCTCGATGCCAGCGCGGCGAACATCAGCAGCGTGAACATCGTCTCCCGCAGCGTGTCCTGGCGAACCACGAGCGTGCCCAGCCCCACGAGTAGAATCACCAGGAACAGCAGCCACAGGGCGGGCTTGCGGAGGGTCTTGAGCAGGGTGATCATCGTCGCCCCCCGAAGATACCATTGGGCAGGAGGACGAGGATGAGAACGAACAGCAGGAACTCCACCACCGGCACCCAGCTGACAGGCATGAACAGCGGGATGACCCCCTCGAACAGGCCGAGGATCAGGCCCGCCAGCAGCGCGCCGATGGGATTACCCAGTCCGCCCAGGACGCCGATGACAAAGGACTTCAGCTCGTAGGAGCCGCCGCTGAGGATGGTGAACGGGAAGAACGTGGCGATCAGCCCGCCCGCCGTGGTCGCCAGGAGCGTGCCCAGGCCGAAGGCCAGGGCCAGGACGCGGTTGGATGGGATACCCATCAACTCGGCGGCGGCGCGGTTGTTGGCTACGGCGCGGATGGCTTTGCCGGGCCGCGTCTGGTTCAGGAATAGCCACAGCGCGCCCGCCACGAGGAACGCCGACACGGCGCCCATGATGCGCGTGCCGGGGATGGACAGCGCACCGAGGGTAAATGTCCCCAGCGAGAAGTCGACATTGCGGGGCGACGTGGTGAAGAAGGCCGTGCCGAGGCCGATGATGATCATGCTGACGGCATACGTCGATAACAGGCTCGACAGGTGTGGTGCGTTGATGATACGCTGGACGGCCACGTAGTAGATCACCACGCCGAGGACGAAGCCGAACACGGCGGTCAGGCCCAGGCCCAGGTAGGGGTTCATCCCCAGCGTGGCGAACAGCAGATACACACCAAACATGCCTAGCGCCATGATCGGGCCATGCGCCAGGTTGATGACGTTCATGACGCCCCAGATGAGCGTCAATCCCATCGCGGCCACGCCGTACACCGACCCCAACAGCAGTCCGTCGATGATGGAGGTGAGCAATTGACTCGGCATCACGCCTCCCAGGGCGATGGTGAACGAGGGTTGGCTTCGTGACCCTCAGCTTTCTATGCTGCTACCCCCTACCGCCCTGGGTACTTGGCGTCGGCGGATTTGCCTTCGGTGGGCCACACGACCTGCTTGACCAGCTTACCATCAGGGCCTTTCTGCCACTGCACGTACACCATGTCGTGGCCGACCTGTAGGCCGTGCTTCTTCTCCGACGTGTCGAACTTGGTGTGGCCGAACATGGTCATCAGGTCCATGCCGTCCAGAGCCTCTTTGACCTTAGCTGCATCCAGCGTGCCCGCCTTCTCGATGGCTCGCTGGAGAATCAGCCCCGCGGCGTAGCCACCCGCCGCGTGGTACGAAGGCTCCTCGTTGAACTTGGCCGTGTAGGCCTTCACGAAATCGTTGACCGACGGGCCATAGAACTCCAGGTTCGCCGCCTTGGCGCTCTCCGCGCTGTATTTGGCTAGCGGTTCCCACTGGCTGGGGCCGATGATGCCCAGCGCCGCGTCGCCCAACTCGGCGAACTTCGGTTCCGGTGGCGCGACCAGCAATGTGATGAACTTGGCCTTGACGCCCTTCTCCGCCATCTGCTTGGCAAAGGTGCTGCCATCGGCGAAGTGACCGCCGCCCAGGATAGCATCCACGTCGGCGGGAATCTTGTTGATGAAGGGGGCGAAGTCGTTGGTGCCGGTGTCGTAGCCCTCGAACGTCACAATGTTGAGGCCCTTGCTCTCGGCGTACTGCTTGGCCGCCGTCGCCACGTCGGTCGAGAACTTGTCCTTCTCGTGGACGATAGCGACCTTCTTGGCGTTGGGGTCGAGCTTCTGCAGCAGGTCGACCGCGCCGGTCAGATAGCGGCTGGCCGGGGTGTACGACTGGAAAACAAGGCTGTAGCCCTTGCCGTGGGTCGAGTCCGAGGCGGCGCCCGCCGTGATCATGGGGCGACCGTATTGCTCGGCCACCACGGCCACCGCGTCGGCCAGACCGGAGCTATAGGGGCTGATGAGGAAATCAGCCTTGTCATCGTTGATGAGCTTGGTGTAGAGTTGTTGGACGCGGTCGATCTTGCTCTCGTCGTCGTAGGACTTGGTCGCGAACTTGACCATCGTCCCGTCGGCGAGCTTGACCCCGCCTTTGGCGTTGACCTGCTCGACCCACAGGTTCAGGCCGTTGGTCTGACGCCCCGACTCCAGGTTCAGCCCCCCCGTCTGGGATGAAGTGAACCCGATTGTCGCCGTCTTCTCGCCGCCCGTCTTGGCCGCCTGACCGGCCGGGGCCGCCCCCGGCGCGCTCGTGGAGGCTGGCGCACCTCCACACGCCACTATCATCAGGCTGACAACCAGCAGAACCAGACCCAACACAGCGATCTTGCGCATGGCGCCTCCTCCTCGAGGGTTGTGATAGACGGGCCGTTAACGCACTACCCCGACGCACACGGTCACAAGCTGTTGGCTCTGTCGCACCGGAAGGGTCGGGGTAGTATACGGATTGGCAATATACCCCTCATCATAAACTAACATGGCGTCCATATGGGGAAAGAGGACTCAACAGAACGAGAAGAAGTCTCCACCCACCCGGCGTGGGCGTGGCAGGAATGGCGGCCGCCCAAATTGGGGGCCGGTCTACTGGCCTCTGGCGGCGCTTCGTGGTATAATGAGCCGTTCAAATGTGCTAGGTATGACGTGAGGGGGTCGTGGCATGGAAATTGGTATCGTTCGCCCCGTCGACATCGAAAACGAGATGAAGGGCGCGTATCTCGATTACGCCATGAGCGTCATCACCGCCCGCGCCTTGCCCGATGTGCGCGACGGCCTCAAGCCCGTCCAGCGGCGCATCCTGTACGCCATGTTCGACATGGGTCTCCGCTACGACCGGCCCCACAAGAAAAGCGCGCGTATCGTCGGCGAGGTGCTGGGTAAGTACCACCCCCACGGCGACAGCGCTGTCTACGATGCGATGGTGCGGCTGGCGCAGGATTTCTCCATGCGCTACCTCCTGGTCGACGGCCAGGGCAACTTTGGCAGCGTCGACGGCGACCCACCGGCGGCCATGCGCTACACTGAGGCGCGTCTGGCGCGCATCGCCGAGGAGATGGTCGCCGACATCGGCAAGAACACCGTTGACTTCTACCCCAACTTCGACGAGACCCTCAAGCAACCCAGCGTCTTGCCCGCCAACCTGCCCAACCTGCTGCTCAACGGCACCGCCGGCATCGCCGTCGGCATGGCAACCAACATTCCGCCCCACAACCTCAACGAGATCGCCGACGCCTGCATCTATCTCATCGACAACTGGGAGCGCCTCGAGGATGTTAACGTCGACGACCTGATGAAGTTCGTCCACGGCCCCGACTTTCCCACCGGCGCGACTATCCTCGGCATCGAGGGGATCCGCAACGCCTACGCCACTGGTCGCGGCCGGGTCGTCATGCGCGCCAAGGCCCACATCGAGGACATCAAGGGCAACCGCCAGCGCTTTGTCATCACCGAGCTGCCTTACCAGGTCAACAAGGCCACCCTCATCGAGCGCATCGCCGAGTTGGTGC
>CAZJJF010000109.1:4757-10821 GCA_964546245.1 uncultured Anaerolineales bacterium | reverse complement strand
GTCGCCGTGCCGGACACGTGGGACGAGGCGCGCGAGCGGGCGGCGGTGGCCCAGGTGGCCGCCGCGCTACCCCACGGCATCACGTTGGAGTATGAGGGTCGCTACCGGGCGATGTTCAGCCATGAGATCAAGAACTACGCCCTGCTGACCTACGACGGCCAGCTTATCGTGCGCGGTGCAGCCATGCGGTCGAGCCGCTCGGAGCCATTCGGGGAACGCTTCTTGCGCGTGGCCCTGGTGTGCGTGATGCAGGGCGATGTGGTGGGGGCGCAGCAGGCCTACCAGGACACGCTGGCCGCCCTGCGTGCCCGCGCCCTGCCCGCCACCGATGTGGCGACGCGGGTGCGGCTGTCCAAGTCGGCCGATGAGTACCGGGCGGCGCGGGCGCGGCAGCGCGAGGCGCAGTATGAGGCGCTACTGGCGGCGGGACGAACCACCTGGCGGCAGGGCGAGCGGGTGCGCTACTACAAATCGGCGGGCGGCTACGTGTGGCTGCCCGACGAGACGGACGAACCGTCGGCAGAGATGGACGGGGAAAGCGATGAGGTGGCGCTGGACTCGCCGCCGCCGGCGACTGCTACGGACGACCGACGCGACTACGATGTGGAGCACTACGCCAACGTGCTGCTCACATCCTACGCGGGTCGCCTCAAGAAGGCGTTCACGGCGGAGGATTTCGCCCAACTCTTCCGGCTGGATGGTCAGGCGGGTCTATTCGACCGCCCCCTCGACGGTATCCAGCCGCTGTGGATTCGCCCATGAGGACACGCGCCGGAACTACCTGACTGTATGATGGCATGTGGGCGAAATCATCCACACCCAGCGGCGCGACTGCCTGAGCGTGGGCCTGCGCTGTGGCATGACAAGCCAGGGGAGCAAGAACATGCGAACCAACATCCTTTTGATGGCGGCCGCGCTTACCCTTGTGATGCTGGCAGCGGGCTGTCTGGGCAGCCCGGCGGCAAGCGTTGAGGATGCAGCCGATGACGCGCCGGTGGCAAACTTCGAGCCTCTGTCGCTGGTGCGAGATCCCGAGTTCCTGTCCGTCGCGCCCCTGCCCCGACCGGAGGCGGAGCGCGTGTTCCGCTGGCCTGGCGATGAGCGCCCATCCCTCATCTTCGTGTACGATGATGGGGCCACGTGACGGCGATGCATCGCCCTTGCGCCCGTCGTGAACGGGATTGACCTGCGCCACGGGACACGCCTCAACGTCATCTGGCTGGCCGAGGCTTCCGAGCAAGGCCGCGCGGCGAAGACGCTGTTCGACCTGCCGGATCGAGGCGTGGCCCTGCTAGACGGGAACCATCGGCTTGTGTGGCGCGCCACGAGCGGAACAAGGCGACAGGTGGAAGTGCAGGTACTCAAGTTGCTGAGGTGAGTGGCGCTCATCTCATATCGAAGAGAGGAACCAGGCTGTGGCAAAGCAAGCTGACCGCGATCTGTTCTCCGCGGCAAGGGAAGGCAGCACGCTGCTGGACCGCCCACTGGCGGTGCGAATGCGACCGCGCAGCCTTGATGACTTTGTCGGCCAGCAAGACATCCTGGGGCCGGGTAAGCTCCTCCGCCGCGCCATCGAAATCGACCGCTTGTTTAGCTCCATTATCCTGTGGGGTCCGCCGGGTACTGGCAAGACAACCCTGGCCATGGTCATCGCCAACGCGACCCAGTCTCATTTTGTGACGCTCAACGCCGTGATGGCTGGCGTTGCCGATATTCGCAAGGTCGTCGCCGAGGCCAGAGACCTCCGGCATCTGTATAATCGACGAACCATTCTGCTTGTCGACGAAATCCATCGCTTCAACAAGGCTCAGCAGGATGCCCTTCTACCCCATGTGGAGGAAGGCACCATCATCCTGATCGGCTCGACGACCGAAAACCCGCAACTGGAGGTGATAGGGCCACTACTGTCCCGCGCCCGGCTGTTCCGCCTTCACCCCCTCACGCCGGATGACATCCTCATCCTGTTGCGGCGGGCGCTGGCCGACCCCGAGCGGGGTTACGGGAGTCGCCACATCCAGATGACCGATGCGGCTCTGACTCACCTGGCCGCAGTCGCGGGTGGGGATGCTCGGACTGCCCTGAATGCCCTCGAGTTGGCCGTCGAGTCGACGCAACCCGACGGGCAGGGCATCATCCACATCGACCTCGATGCGGCCCAGGAGAGCATCCAGCGGCGTGTCGTGCGCTACGATAAGGGCGGCGACGAGCATTACGACACCATCAGCGCGTTCATCAAGAGTGTGCGCGGCTCCGACCCCGACGCGGCGTTGTACTGGCTGGCGAAAATGCTGCTGGCGGGCGAGGACCCCGAGTTCATCATGCGGCGGCTGCTGATTCTGGCCGGGGAGGACATCGGGCTGGCCGACCCCCAGGGCATCGTCGTCACAGCGGCGTGTGCGCAGGCGTTGCAGTACGTGGGGCTGCCGGAGGCCAAGTTTCACCTGGCGATGGCGACGGTGTATCTGGCGACTGCACCCAAGTCGAACAGTATGACCCAGTACTTCACGGCTGAGGCGTTGATTCAGGCGGAAGGCGCGGGGCCGGTGCCGATACATCTGCGGGACGCCAGCTACAAGGGGGCGGCGCGGCTGGGCCACGGCCAGGGCTACCAATACCCCCATAGCTTCCCCGGCCACCACGTCGCGCAGCAGTACCTGCCCGACCACGTAGCCGGCCGCCGCTTCTACGACCCAAGCGACGAGGGCTACGAGGCGGCCATCAAGAAGCGCGTCAAGGGGTGGCGATCTGTCGCTGAGGAGAACGATAATGCCGACCAAACGAGTCGATGATAGCCCCGTGTTTCAACTCAAGGTGACGTTGAAGGGCAGCCGACCGCCGATCTGGCGGCGCGTCCTCGTCCGCGGCAGCACGACCCTGTACAAGCTGGACGCTATCATCCAGCTTGCCATGGGCTGGACCAATTCACATCTGCACCTGTTCTACGTCGATGATGTGATTTACGGGGAGCCAAGCCCCGAATGGGACGCCAGGGACGAGCGGCGGGTCAAGCTGGGTCAAATCGTGGCTCAGGCGGGCGATGGGTTCGTGTACGAGTATGACATGGGGGATGGCTGGCGGCACGACGTTGTCGTGGAGAAAGCGCTGCCGGCCGAGCCTGACGCGCGCTATCCGCTGTGCCTGGCGGGCAAGCGCGCCTGCCCGCCAGAGGATGTGGGGGGCCTCTGGGGTTACGCGGGCTTCCTGGAGGCGATCCGAGATCCCGAGCACCCTGAGCACGCGGATATGCTGGACTGGGTGGGCGGCGAATTCGACCCCGAGGCCTTCGACATCGACGCCGTCAACCGCTACTTGCGCAGCCTGCGGTAGGCGCTGATAGCGGGCAGGGTTCCCTTCAGCAGTGAGTTCATCCACCCTGCTTCAGCGCGGGCAGGGATTGCAGATACAGCCACAAGGCCCCTAGCTCGTCGTCGGTCATCTGGCCGTAGTACGGCCACGGCATCTCCTTGTCCAGTTGGTGACCCTTGGGCGTGAGGCCTGTGCGTATGGTAGTGAAGAAGTCCTGCTCCGACCACCCCGCTAGCTCGCCGCCGCGCGTCAGATTCGGTGTCGGGACTTGCTGGCCAGGCGGACCAAACGGCGCGCCGTTCAGGTCAGCCCCGTGACACTCCGTGCAGGTGTGCGCCAGGTAGCCACCGTAGGCCGCCGTCACGCCCGGCGCGGGTGCGGTGGGGCGCGGCGCGCTATGGTCGATGCTCTCCGCGGCGGGCGGCGGAAACATCCCCAGCCCGCCCATCACCCGCCCCAGCGGGCCGATGCTCCGCGGCGGCAGCTGGTTGTCCACCGGCGGCCGGCTTCGGATGTAGGCGATCACCGCGCCCAGGTCCTCGTCGCTCAAGGCGTGGAAGGCCCCGGACGGCATGATAAACAGGCCCCGGCCGTCGTGGCCGACACCGTGGCGGATGGCGCGCACCCAGTCGGCGTCGGTGTAGAAGCCGCCCACGCCGCCCACGCCGCCCGTCAGGTTGGGCGTGGGAATGGTGACCAGGCCCGGTATGTCGAAGTCGAGATTCCCGCTCAAGTCCTGGCCGTGGCAGCGGGTGCAGATGTTAATGACCGCGAGGTGCTCGCCGCGTTGAATAGCTGCCGCACCGGTGGGAATGGCGACGCTTTCCACGGGGACGGTGTACGACTTGTTGAACTTCGCGCCACCGCTGACGTACAGAACCACGAAGGCCAGCGCCAGCACGCCGAGCAGGCCGCCCACCACGATGGCAATCCACTTCAACACTCTACGTGATCTGGTCATGACATCCCCCCTCAGGTCTGGGTGGCAACCGACAGGGCCAGCCGGCTCGACACGAGCAGACGGCCCAGCCAGATGCACCACCAGGGATACAGAAGGAACCATCCCAGGCCGCCCAGCAGGCCCAGGTTCACATACCACGGCGCGGTGGCCGGGTCGTCGATGCGGCCCAGGATGCCAGGGACGGCCAGGAAGCCGACGAGCATACCCAGCGCGACGAGCAGCCCGAATTGGGCCAGGCGGCGCGGCCACAGGCCACGCTGCAGCGCGGCATAGTTCAAACTAAACAGCCATAGGCCCACCAGAGCGTAGCCGAACGAGGTATACAGACCGGCCAGGTACCAGCCTGTGAAGCCAAAGATAACCAGGCCCGAGCCGATGACGGCGATGAGCGCGCCCACCCAGGCCGCTAGCAGCGCGTACCGGCTAACGCGTGGCGCGTGCGCGCGAACGATGGGGTAGAGCGCCCACGCCAGCATTGCGCTCAGGATCGCCTCAACGGCATTGCACACGTCGTTGAGGGGTCCAAAGAAGCCGCCGACGGCATAGAACAGGCTGATTGACACAATTCCAACCAGGGTCACGCCGCCTGTGGCAAGGGCCAGCCAGCCAATGGTACGTGGGGAGAACGTGCTCGCAATCATGCCTCGCCCTCTCTAGATTCGGTCTCGAGCAGGTTGCTCCTGCGCCTGGCGCAAAGATTTCCATCCCAGCGCGAGCAGGAGCAGCCTTATTGGGCCGATCACCAACGGAACGGGCAACTCGTATGCGATCCAGAAGGCCAGGGCGACAGGAAACAGCAAGAGGGCCAGCACGCCACCCTTCCTGCGCGACTGCCAGAGCCAGTAGCCCGCCACCGCCTCCAGGAGACAGATAACCGTCAAGGGAACCGTGCCTGCCAGCGCCGCGTTGAGTCCATAGCGCCGCGAAACGGGGCCAGCCAGGAACTCGATGCCGAACGCCTCGGGCAGCCTGCCCGTGCGGCGCGCGCTGCGGACGATGAAGAGGTTCGCGATGGCGAACCCCAGGCCCACCAAGAGATACAGGAACGCCGCCGCGCTAATCGCCCTGCTGCGCGGTTGAGCGGTGGTTGTCGCCGGGGTCATGGCGCTTGTTTCAAGCGGCATCATCACCTGTCCTTTTAGGGGCAGACACGGGTGTGAGGCGAATCACGGGAATCACACGACTCGTATTCTGCTCGTACTTCACGAAGTTGCTGCTCGCCGCCTTGAACCTCTCATAGAGCCGTGCGCGTTCTTCACCCTCGGCGATGGTCGCCCCGACGTCGAACACCCTGCCGCCGAGCTGAATCCGGGCTTCCGGCCGCGCCTTCAGGTTGCGATACCAACCCGGATCCGAGTCCATGCCGCCCGCGCTGGCTGAGACCAGGTAGTCCTGGCCGTCCTCGATGTACACGACGGGATTTGTATGCGGCTTGCCTGTGCGCCGGCCGAACGTCGTAATGAGCAGGATCGGCAGATTGGCAATCGTGTTCGCGAACCGACCGCCGCTCATGCGGTACACAGCGACATGCGTCCCGTTGGCGACCTGGAAGACCTTCTTTAGCGCGGAAGCCATGTCCGCCCTCCTTGGGTCGATGAGTCAGTGTACAGCATTCATGCCCCACCCGCATCGCCCAAACAGGCCATCTTGGCGCGGCGGGCACGGCCTGTTCAGGCCATTGGGGGTCTAGAGGCCTGGGTATTACTAGTCGTGGTGGCTGCCCTTCGACCGTCACCCCGAGGCACGAGGGGTCTCTGCGGCGGCAAGGGCGGAGACTCCTCGCTATCGCTCGGAGTG
>CAZJJF010000109.1:0-4657 GCA_964546245.1 uncultured Anaerolineales bacterium | reverse complement strand
GGTGGCCTGAGACGGCACGCGCCGTCCTACGTATGCCCGCGACCGCACCGCGACGGTTACCGCCAGCCAGAAGAGCACGAGAGCCAGTACTGGGTGGAGCGCGGACACCATAGGCAAACTGCTGCGGATGACGGCAAAGACCTCCGCCTGCATAATGTAGACGCCGAACAGCAGCCACGTCCGGTACTTCAGGGAGCGCGGGTGACGCGCCACGTAGGTCAGGACCAGCAGCGGCAGCAGCAGGATACCCAGCGTATGGCCCAGCCCAACGTGCGGCTCGAGGGTTGGCTGTGCGGCCAGGAAGGCCAGGCCAATCAGGTAGACCTGAGCCAACAATGCGGCCACGAACAGCCAGGCGATAACCCAATAAGCGGTCCGTGCCCCATAGGCCATGCCGGTGACCTCGGCTTCGGCGCTCTGTTGTGCCTCGTCGGAATGCATGGTAACTCTCTCCCTTGCTCGCGGCTTTCGCCAGCGTCCTGATCGGGTAGCGATGGGATTCTGTTTGGGATGTAGAGCGGGTGTGTGGGGTGAGAAGAGTATAGCAGACGAGTGCCTACAAACTGCCTACACGCGGAGCGCCTCGGCAATGGCCTGTTCGGGCGATAGCGCCGCGCCCTCGGCGTAGGCGGCGTCGAAGGCGGGGGAACCCAGCGTGTCGCGGGCAATGACCTGGTAGCGGGCATACTCGGCCTGGTCAGCTGGCCAGACAGGCGCGCGCTCGGCGGTATACAGTGCGTCGGCCGCGCCCCACAGGCGCGCCGCCTGGTGCGCGCCTTCGGCCGTGCGCGTCGAGGCGAGCAGACAGGCCAATCCGGCGATTGGCTCTGCCAGGCCCCGGCGCTGCCCAATCGCGCGGAAACCGGTCAGACTGGTGGTGAAGCGCGCTCGCGCCAGCGTGGTGTCGCCAGCGTGGAGGGCGATATAGCCGAGATTATGCAGCAGGCGCAGCATCTCGCCCCTGTTACCCAGGTCACGGTAGATCTGCAGGCTGGCTTCATAGCGCTGACTCGCCGTGACGTCATCGCCCATGAGGCGCGCGACCTCGCCAAGATTGTTGAGCGCGTTGGCCTCTGCCCCACGGTCTTTCAGCATCCGCGCCGTCGCCAGGCCCTCGCTAAGGTAGTCGCGCGCTGCCTGCACATCGCCCATTGTCAGCGCGATGGTCCCCAGGTCCATCAGAGTCTGGGTGAGATACCAGACATCACCCAGGGCGCGGAAGAGCGCCTGCGCCTCCTGCAAAGATACCTGCGCGGCTGGGGCGTTCTGCTGGTGGTGAAGCTGCGCGCGTCCGGTGTTGAGCGCCCAGATGGCATTGGTCCACGGCTCGTCCAGCGCGCGGACAAGGGCGTTGTACTCGTCAATCGCGCTGCTGGCGGCGGCGAAGTCGCCCTGCCAGACGCAGGTGACGACGAGAAACATCAGGACTTTGTTCAGGCTGAGCTGCGCCGCGCGCCCCCCCTCGGCCCGACACAGGTCCGCACTCGCCTCCAGGTGCAATCGGGCCGCGGCGAGATCGCCCTGAAACGCCGCGAGCTGCCCTGCCGCCAGGCGCGCATTCGCCTCCACGCCAGCGGGTAGCGCCCCGCGCATGGCGCGCCTGGCAGCGGCCTGCGCCAGCGCCTGTTCGACCCAGCGCCGACCCTCGGTCAGGTAGCCGCGCACGAACCAGAACCAGCGCAGCGCGCCCGCCAGGCGTAGCGCGCTCACCGCGTCGTCCGTCTCCAGCAGCCAGGCCAGAGCGACGCGCAGGTTGGCGTGCTCCTCGTCCAGGCGGTCGAGCCAGGCGATCTGCTCGGGGCCGTGCAGCCTGGCGGCCGCCGTCTCCGCGAGCGCCAGGTAGTACCCGGCGTGGGCCTGCTGGGTGGCCTGCGCCTCGCCGCGCTCATCCAGCCGCTCCAGGGCGTAGTCGCGAATCGTTTCCAGCATCGTGAAGCGCGGCTCGCCGGCCACGTCCTCGCTCCGCTGCGCCAGATTCTTGTCGAGCAAAGCCTGAAGCGCGTCGAGGATACTCGTCGCCAGCGGGCCAACGGCGGCCCCCACTGCCTCGGCGGCCTCCAGGCTCCACCCGCCGGCAAAGACGGCCAGCCGCTCGAACAGGAGTTGCTCGCTGAGGTCGAGCAGGCGATAGCTCCAATCGATGGTCGCCCGCAGCGTGCGCTGGCGTTCCGGCAGATCGGGTGGGCCGCCGGTCAGGAGTGTCAGGCGGTGGGTTAGCCGCGCCAGCAGCATGCGTGGCGAGAGCAGGGGGGCGCGCGCGGCGGCGAGTTCGATGGCCAGGGGCAGCCCGTCGAGCCGGGCGCAGATGGCGGCCACGTCACGGGCATTGGTCTCGGTGAGCTGGAAGTGGGGCAGGCGTGTTCGCGCCCGGGCGAGGAACAGGGCGACGGACTCTATCTGGGCGAGGGTAGCCAGGGATGGCAGTTGGGTAGGGTTGGCGAGGGCCAGCGGTGGGACGAGATAGCTGTGCTCGCCGCTGATGCCCAGGCGGGCGCGGCTGGTGGTGAGCGCGGTCAGGCGCGGCGCTGCTTCCAGGAGCGCCGCCAGTTCCACGGCGGCGATGGTCACGTGCTCGAAGTTGTCAAGGACGAGCAACATTTCACGCTCGCCGAGCGCTGCTTGAAGCCGGACTAGCGGAGGCTGGTCGCCCTGGTCGGGCAGCCCCAGGGCCGCCGCGATCGCCGGGATGACGAGTCCTGCGTCACGCAGCGGCGCCAGCGGGACGAAGACCGCGCCATCGGTGAAGTCGCCAGCCAGCCGCCGCGCTGTCTCGACGGCCAGCCGTGTCTTCCCCGCGCCGGCGGCGCCGCTCAGAGTGACCAGCCGCACCCCTGGCCGACGCACGAGTTCCATCACTTCCGCCAGTTCGGTCACGCGCCCGATGAGAGGATTAACGGGTGTGGGGAGACCGGCGGCGGGGAGGGGAGGCCCCGCCTCGGCCCCGGCCCTGGGGTCGCCGATGGTCGGCGGGGCGCCGGGGTCGCCGCCGGGCAAGGCCGTTGCGCCGGCGCGCACCGCTTCGAAGACGGCGCGCGTCTCGGGCAGGGGCGAGACGCCTAGCTCGCGCTCCAGGGCCAGGACGCACGTCTCGAACTGGCGGAGCGCCTCGGTGCGATCACCAACCGCGCCATACAGGGCGATGAGACGGCGGTGGATGTCCTCGGCCAGCTCGTCGGCCTGGAGATAGCGTTGCGCAGCGGCGATGGCAGCCGGGTAATGGCGTGCCGTAGTATGCGCCTCAATCAGCGCAGCAAGGGCATCGAGGAAACGCCGCTCCCAGGTACGTCGCTCCGTATCGACCCAGGCCTCGAACTCCGGGCTATCGGGGAGGGCGAAGCCGTCCAGGAAAGGGCCGCGAGCCAGCGCCACCGCCTCGTGAAGCGCCTGGAGCCGAGCCGCCGGCCCCGTCGTCGCCGTCAACTGCACGAAGGCGGCCGTGTCAGACCAGACCCGCTCCCTATCCAGGGCGACGGTCTCGGCGTCGGCCAGGAGCGCGTCGGGCTGAGGCAAGGCGTGCCGTAGCAGCGCCAGCAGCCGCGTCAGGTTGCGGCGTGCGGTGGCGTCAGGCACGTCAGGCCAGAACAGGTAGCAGAGCTGCGCCCGCGACGCCGGGTGGAGGTCGGCGGCGAGGCGATACAGCACGGCGCGGGTCTGGCGGCGCGTGATCGACACCGTCTCACCGGCCCACAACACCTCGGGTGGGCCGAGCATCCTGGCGTACAGAGGTGTATACTTCATGGCGTCCATTGCATGGTGGAGCCTGCCGCCACATCACGCGCCAATGGGCCGGCGAGGCGCGCCTCGCGATCTGTCGCCGTCCATTCTAGCGTAGAACATGCCTGCGTCAAGACCCGCCCCCACGCGAATCCTGCCTAGATCGACCGAGGCTGGATTGGCTACACCTTGTCGTTCTGAGCGCGCCGACGCCCCTTCGGCAAGCTCAGGGCAGGCTCTGAGCAAAGCGAACGGGAAAGCGCCCCAGGCCACACCGGCAAGAGGTCAGTCCTGCACGCGAATCTGACCTCAATGACAGTGCCCCCAAGGAGGACGCGGAATGAGCACCCTCGATCAGTTTAGACTCGACGGCAAGACGGCCCTGGTCACCGGAGCGCGGCGAGGCATCGGCCTGGCGATGGCTGAGGCGCTGGCGGAGGCAGGCGCTGACATCATTGGCGTGAGCGCGACCCTGGAGGCGACAGACAGCCCGGTGGAGAGGGCAGTGATGGCCCACGGCCGCCATTTCAGAGGCTACCAGTGCGACTTCAGCGACCGCGCCGCCCTGTACCGCTTCATCGCCCAGGTCAAGGCCGATGTCCCCGTCATCGACATTCTAGTAAACAATGCCGGCACGATTCGGCGTAAGCCGGCCGCCGAGCACGGCGATGAGTTGTGGGACGAGATCATCGAGACCAATCTCAATGCCCAATTCATCCTCAGCCGCGAGATGGGCAGGGCGATGGTGGCGCGGGGCTATGGGAAGATCATCTTTACCGCGTCGCTGCTGACGTTCCAGGGGGGTATCAACGTGCCGGGCTACGCAGCGAGCAAGGGGGGTATCGGCCAACTGACGAAGGCCCTGGCCAACGAGTGGGCGGCGAAGGGTGTCAACGTCAACGCCATTGTGCCGGGCTACATCGCCACGGATAACACCCAGGCG
>CAZJJF010000108.1:9467-10969 GCA_964546245.1 uncultured Anaerolineales bacterium | reverse complement strand
TGGACCGGCGACATCCAGGTGTTCGCGCCTACCGCCAGTTTCCTGTACCACGCGGCGGGCTTCCTGCAATCCTGGCTGGCCGACCTGGCCGCCGAGCAGGCCGCGTCAGGCGGCGCGGTTCCCTTCGTCGTGCCCAACGTGCTACACGATGGCGCTACGGCGCGGGCGGCGTGGGGCGACGCGGCGGTCATCGTGCCCTGGACGCTGTATCAGCGGTACGGCGATGTGGGGCTACTGGCGGCGCAGTACGATAGCATGCGCGCCTGGGTCGATCACCTGGTCGGGCTGGCAGGCGAGAGACGGTTGTGGGACGAGGGCTTTCAGTTCGGCGATTGGCTGGACCCCAGCGCGCCGTCCCATCAGCCGTGGGCGGCGCGAACACCGATGCGCGTCGTGGCAACGGCGTACTTCGCCCACTCGGCGGGCTTGTTGGCGCGGGTGGCGGGGGTCCTGGGATACGCCGAGGATCAGGCGCGCTACGCCGCGCTGGCCGCCGAGGTGCGCGCTGCCTTCGCCGCCGCCTACGTCTCGCCGGACGGTATCGTCGAGGGCGATGGGCAGACGGGCTATGCGCTGGCCCTCCAGTTCGGCCTCGTACCCGACGCGGCGCGTCGCAAGGCGGCCGCACGCCGATTAGTGGCGTTGGTGCGGGAGGATGGCTATCGCATCGGCACGGGTTTCGTGGGCACGCCTCTCATCGCCGACGCCCTGTGCGACGCGGGCTACGAGGCCGACGCTTTTCGCCTGCTCATGCAGACCGAGCGTCCCTCGTGGCTGTATCCAGTGACGATGGGCGCGACCACCATCTGGGAGCGTTGGGACAGCCTGCTTCCCGACGGCCGGGCAAACCCTGGCGAGATGACATCCTTCAACCACTACGCCCTGGGCGCGGTGGCCGACTGGCTGCACCGCGTGGTCGGTGGCCTTGCGCCGGCCGCGCCCGGCTATCGCCGCCTGGCGATTCGCCCCCGGCCCGGCGGCGGGCTGACCCACGCCGAGGCCCGCCACATCACACCCTACGGCCTGGCCGCCTGCCGCTGGCGCATCGACGGCAACAGCATCGAGGTTCAGGCGGTCGTGCCACCCAACGCCACGGCGACGGTCACACTACCCGGCCGTGAGGGTGATCCGCTGGAAGTGCGGGCGGGCACGCACACCTGGACCTATCCCTGGTTGGCTATGTCAAATGGATGATCTGGCCTGCCTCGGCCGCCTCGACCGCGCCCAGCGCCGCCGCCAGGCTGTGGATGTTGTCAGCGGCGCGCGTCTCCGGCGCCTGACCGGTGGCGATGGCATCGGCGAAGGCGGCCAGTACAGCCGGCCGGTCCGTCAGCGTCAATGCCGGCAGGGGAACCTTCTCCATCGGCTGTCCCCAAATCTCTAGTCTCAAATCCCCCATCTCCGGGTTCTCCACGCCCCCGCGCCAGGTCAGCCGCCCCCCCTCACCGAGGATGTCCCACGCCGCGTTCCACGAGGTGTTGCCCTCGTGGCTGGCCCAGTCA
>CAZJJF010000108.1:0-9457 GCA_964546245.1 uncultured Anaerolineales bacterium | reverse complement strand
GCGCCGCCGTCGAGGGTCATCGTCACGACGGCCGTCGGGTCGTGCTGGTACAGGCTATCGGGCGCGCGCCACGTCTGGGCATGGAGGCGGGTCACGTTGCGACCCGTGACGGCGCGCAGCAGATCGAAGTGATGGATGGACATGTCCAGCAGCAGCGGGTGGCGCATGCTGTAGCGAAAGTTGCCCTCGCCGAAGCCAGTCCGCGTATCGCGGCGAAAGTAGACACGCACCGCTACCAGGTCGCCCAGCGCGCCCGAGGCCACGAGGACCTGGGCGGCGCGGGCCGGCGGGCGGAAGCGGTAGTTCTGGCTGACCATGAGGATACGCCCAGCGGCCTCCGCCGTCGCAATCAGGTCGCGGGCCTCGGCCAGCGTTGACGCCAGGGGCTTCTCGACCAGGACATGCTTGCCCGCGCGTAGCGCGGCGGTGGCAAGGGGGTGGTGGGTGTCAGGCGGCGTGGCGACGAGAACGGCTTCGACGGGCCGGGTCGCCAGGCCGTCGGCGAGGCTGGCGAAGGTCGGCGCGCCGAGGCTGTCAGTGGCCCAGGCGCGTGCCCCCGGTGCGGTGTCGACCACAGCGGTCAGGGTTGCCGCCGACGATGCCTGGATAATCTCCGCCCAACTGCGCCCGAAACCGCCCAGTCCGACCTGAAGGAGCGAGAGAGTCATAACTGTGTCTTACCTATCCCCCGGAGAGGGTCGCATTTCGGTTCAAGCTCAGTATACCACGCCTCCCCGCCAGGCACGAGGCGCGCCGTGGTAGATACCCTGCGCGGCCAGGTCCCAGGCCACGGCCCCACAGAAGTCACCTGCCTGGAAATCCAGGTGGGCACAAGGCGCGTCACGCACCTATAATTGTGGCATGCGACAAGGGGGCACAAGGAGGATGGCATGCCCGACCCGCTGCGCCTGATGGCCGTGCTGGCCCACCCTGACGACGAATCCCTCGGCTGTGGCGGGACGCTCGCCCGCTACGCTGCCGAGGGCGTCGAGACGTATCTGGTAACGGCGACCCTCGGCGAGCGCGGCTGGATGGGCGACCCGGCCGACGACCCCGGCCTGGCTGAGATGGCGCGCATCCGCGAGGCCGAGTTGCGCTGCGCTGTCGAGGCCCTCGGCATCCGCGAGCTGGCCCTCCTCGGCTACATCGACGGCGACCTGGACCAGGCCAACCCCACCGAGGCAGCGGGCCGCATCGCCGCCCATATCCGTCGCCGTCGGCCCCACGTCGTTATCACCTTCGGCCCTGATGGCGCATACGGTCACCCCGACCACATCGCCATCTGCCAGTTCAGCCTGGAGGCCTGCATCCTCGCCCGGCAGCCTGACGGCGATCTGCCCGGCCACCGCGTCGACAAGCTGTACTACCTGGCCACCGACCAGCCCCTCGCCGACGCCTACATCGCCGCCTTCGGCGACATCGCGATGGACGTGGACGGTGTGACGCGGCGGCCCTACTGGCTCCCCGACTGGCAGGTGAGCACGCTCATCGACGCGTCGGACTACTGGCAGCAAACCTGGGCAGCGGCACGCTGCCATGCCAGCCAGTTACCGCCGCCCGACTTCCTCGATGGTATCTCCGACGATGCCCATCGATTCCTGTGGGGCTACCAGCCCTTCGTGCGCGCCTTCAGCTTCGTCAACCGCGGCCGCGCCCGCGAGACCGACCTGTTCGAGGGCCTGCGCTAACCGGCGGTCCAGGCCGCCCAGGAGGCATTGCCATGTCCAGCCCCATCGCCGCGCGCATCCAGACCTACACCACCACCATCGCGCCCATCCTGCGCTTCGTGATGGACTCGCCCTACGCCCACCGTGACGTATCGCTGCCCCACGCCGACCTGGCGGTGGGCAACCCCCACGAGATGCCGCTGCCTGGCATCGTCGATGCCCTCCAGAAGTGGGCCGTTCCCCAGCACAAGGATTGGTACGCCTATACCATGAATCTGCCGTCGGCGCAGGAGGCCGCGGCGGCCGGGCTGCGCGAGCGCGTCGGCGTGCCCTTCGCCGCCGAGGACATCCACCTGACCAACGCGGCCTTCGCCGCCCTGTCTGTCGCCCTGAACACCCTGGTCGACCCCGGTGACGAGGTGATCTTCATCAGCCCGCCGTGGTTCTTCTACGAGATGCTGATTCAGAGCGTGGGCGGCGCCCCGGTGCGCGTCAGAATCGACCCGCGCACCTTTGACCTCGACCTGGCCGCCATCGAGAACGCCCTATCGCCGCGCACGCGGGCCATCATCGTCAACACGCCCAACAACCCAACCGGCAAAATCTACCCGCCCAGTACCCTGACCGCCCTGGCCGCGCTCCTCGACCGAGCCAGCGCGCGCAACGGGCGCACCGTCTACCTGCTGTCCGACGAATCCTACCACCGCATCATCTTCGACGGTCGCGAGTTTCACAGCCCCACCCGCCACTATGCCAACAGCCTGCTGCTGTACACCTACGGCAAGACCCTCCTGGCCCCCGGCCAGCGCATCGGCTACATCGCCCTGCCGCCGACCATGCCCGACCGCGCCGTGGTGGGGCAGGCCATCACCGATACACAGATGGCCCTGGGCTGGGCCTTCCCCAACGCCCTATTGCAGCACGCCTTGCCCGACCTGGAGCAGCTGACCGTCGATATCGGCCGGCTGCAAGCGCGCCGCGACCGCCTGGTGACGGCTTTGTCGGCGATGGGCTACGACGTCACGACCCCCGAAGGTACGTTCTACGTCATGGCGCGCGCGCCCATCGCCGATGACGAGGCCTTCTGCCAACGCCTGGGCGAGGCGCGTGTCTACGTTCTGCCGGGCACAGTGGTCGAGATGCCCGGCTATTTCCGCCTGTCCGTCACGGCCAGCGATGAGATGATCGACTTTGCCTTGCCCGTATTCGCCCAGGCTCGAGAGGCGACCCTCCGGGTGGCCACGTAGCGTCAGCCGCGCCGAGGCCATTGCGATTCCCTCGGCTCCTGACTAGACTTTACATACTCAGTCTACTCACCGCTGGGAGGACGCCTATGTCCGCCGACCATCGCTCGCGGCCCTGGGCCTGGGTCGGCCTCGCCGCAGGCTGCGGCCTGCTGCTGATGTGCGCGTGCCTGGCGGCGGTGGGTAGCGGCGCGCTCCTGGTGTGGAGGGATGGCCTGCCTGTGGGCGGGCTGCGGCCGGCCGCCGTGAATCGCATCGCGTACCAGGGGAACGACGGCAACATCCGCAATGTCGCTCCTGACGGCAGCGACGACCGCCCGGTCACGACGGATGGCGACGGCAGTGAGCAATCCGAACGCTTCTACATGTTGCCCACCTGGTCGCCCGACAGCCGCCAGATTGCCTACGTCAGGGTGGCGCAGGGGGCGAGCGACCCCGAAGCGACACTTCAGGCGACGAACCTGGCGACGGGAACCGTCGAGAGCCTCCACTCGGCCACTGGTGTCAGCCCCTTCTACCTGTTCTGGTCGCCAGATAGTCGTAGTATCGCCTTCCTCGAAGCCACGGACGAGACCATCGCCTTGCGCCTGTCCACCCTGGGCGCGACGCAGTCGCAAGAGTTGGGTCAAGGTTCCCCCTACTACTTCGATTGGTCGCCGGATAGCCGCGAACTGGCCTACCATATCGGGGGCGTGCGCCGTTCCTCGCCGACGGCGCGCGTCGGTCGGCGCGCCCTGGATGCCAGCGGCGAACGCTCGGTGAGCGAGGACCCGGCCCTCTTCCTGTCCCCCGACTGGTCGCCCGACGGTCGCACCCTCCTCTTTGCTCGTCGCGCCGCCGAAGGTGGCGAGGTCATGGCCGCCGACACGGGCAGCAGCGGGGCGGCGCGCACGCTTCTGCCCTTCACAGGCGCGGTATCCTTTGCCTGGGCGCCCCGTGGCGACCGCATCGGCTACATCGTCACCGAGCGCCCAGAGGTTGCCGGCCTCGGCCAGATCGCCTTCGGCCGGCTGATGCTCACCGACGCCTCAGGCGCGAACCTGCGTACCCTGGCCGACGGCGAGGTGCTCGCCTTCTTCTGGTCCCCCGATGGTGGCCAGATTGCCTACCTGACACTTAACCGCAACATCCAGGGCGCGGCTCCCGGCCCGCAGACGGTAGTGGCGCAGGATGACGAGGTATGGCTGCGCTGGAACGTGGCCGATGTGACCACCGGCCAGAGTCGCGCCCTCACCACCTTCGTGCCCTCCGCTGCCTTCGCCGACCTCATCCCCTTCTTCGATCAGTATGCCCGCTCCTTGCAGGTGTGGTCGCCCGACAGCCGGTCGCTGGTCTACGGCGTTGATGAGGGGGGCCAGAGGGACGGCGTCTACGTCGTCGATATCGCTCCCGGCGCATCCCCCCGCCGCGTGGCGGTCGGTTCCCTCGGTGTGTGGAGCGGTAGGTGATGCGTGAAGCGTGAAGCGTGAAACGTGAGAAGAGTTCCTGTCACGTTTCACGTGTCAACACCCCCTGTGACGCACAACCGAGAGTATCACATCGACCCTCGCACATCTGTTCCCGGCCTTTGCATTTGAGGTTGCCGGGTGGTACACTTGCGGCACTCTTGCCCCGGAGCGATGCGATGGCGGCGCAAGCCCTGTACCGACGCTGGCGGCCCCAATCCTTTGCTGAGGTCGTCGGCCAGACGGCCATTCTCCAGACGTTGCGCAACGCGCTGACGTCGGGGCGTGTCGCCCATGCCTACCTGTTCTCCGGCCCGCGCGGTACGGGTAAGACCACCATCGCCCGCATCCTGGCCCGCGCCGTCAACTGTGAGGCCGAGGCGAGCCAGCGGCCGTGCGGCGTGTGCAGGCCGTGCCGCGGCCTGGCCGAGGGCCGCGCACTGGATCTTATCGAGATCGATGCCGCGTCCCACACCGGCGTCGACAATGTGCGCGACCTTATCGAGAAGGTCCAGTTCGCCCCCACCGAGACACGCTACAAGGTCTACATCATCGATGAAGTCCACATGCTTTCCACGCCGGCCTTCAACGCCTTGTTGAAGACCATGGAAGAGCCGCCACCCCACGCCCTCTTCTTCCTCGCCACTACCGAGGCCCACAAGATTCCCGCTACCATCCTGTCGCGCTGCCAGCGGTTCACCTTCCAGCGTATCCCGCTGGACGAGACGGTCGAGCACCTCAGCCACATCTGCCAGGCCGAAGGCTTTACCGCCGAGCCGGCCGCCCTGGAACTCATTGCCCGTCAGGCGCAGGGCGGCATGCGCGACGCCATCTCCCTGTTGGACCAGATGGTCGCCTTCTGCGGCGAGACCCTCAGCCTGGCCCAGGTGCAGGCCGCGCTGGGCACGGCCGCCGATACGGCGGTCGAGGCCCTCGCCGACCAGATCGTCCTGGCTGACACCACCGCCGGTCTACGCCTCATCAACCAGGCGGTAGATGCCGGTGTCGATCCCCGCCAGCTGGTGGCGCAACTGCTCGAATACCTGCGCGGCCTGATGCTCATCCAGAACGGCGGCGGCTCCCTGCTCAACATCACGGCCGAGCAGTTGGAGCGTATGGAATCCCAGGCGCGGCGCATGTCCCCGGCGGCCCTCGTGCGCGCCATCAGACTCTTTAGCGAGGCGGCGGTCGCACAGCGCGGCTCGCTCCAGCCTCAGCTGTCGGCCGAACTGGCCTTCGTCGAGGCGACGCTGGAGGCGGCTCGCCCGCAGCCGGCCGCTCAGCCACCCGCGCCACCGCGCCCCCTGCCCACACCTCCACCATCTGCCAGCGCACCGCCAGCGGTGGCGAAGCCCAACCCGGCCCCGATTGCCCCCCCCAGGGCAGAGCCTGCCAGCCAGCCCGCGCCGACGCCGGTCACAAGCGGCGATGTCGTGGACATCCGCGGCCAGTGGGAGGCCTTCGCGGCGGCCGTCGATGCCCAGAATAAGCGCATCGGCGCGTTGCTCAAAGACTGCTATCCCCTCGACGCGACCGCTGACACAGTCACGCTTGGGGTCTACTACCCTTTCCATCAGAAGCAACTCGACGATACTAAGAACCGCGTCGTCCTGGAGGACGCTCTGGCGCAGATGTTTGGCCGCCGTGTGCGCCTGGCCTTCAAGCTGACACCCAAGAGCAAGGCCGAGATTGAGGCCGAGCGCCCGCGCTCCCCGCACCAGGAGGCGGTAGATGACCCGGTGGTCCAGGAGGCCCTCAAGATGGGCGGCAGAATCGCCGGTATCTCGACAGATTCGTAAGGAGGACACATGTCGAAGAAGGGTGGCGGGCGGCCCATGGGCCGCAGCCCCATGCCAGGCGGCGGCGGCGGTAATCAGGCCGCCATGCTCAAACAGATTCAGCAGCTCCAGGAAGAGATGGCTCGCGCCCAGGAGGCCCTGGCCGAGAAGACGGTCGAGGTGACCATGGGCGGCGGTGTGGTCAAGGTGGTGATGAACGGCCACCAGAAGCTCGTCTCCCTCACCATTGACCCCGAGGCTGTCGACCCCGAGGACGTGGAAACCCTCCAGGATATGATTCTGGCGGCCGTCAACCAGGCGACCGAGAAGGCCGAGGCGTTGGCGAACGACAGCATGAAGGGCGTGACCGGCGGGCTGAGCATCCCCGGCCTGTTCTAGCCGTGCCCGATTGCACCGGGTTCGCCGACATTGACAGCGGCCGGCTCTATTATGAGGTGACAGGCGGCGGCGACGCGGTTGTCCTGCTCCACGGCTTCGGCTGCGACACTCGGCTGTGGAACGATCTCGCGCCGATGCTCGCCGACCGCTATCGCGTCGTCGCCTACGACCAGCGCGGCTACGGCCGCTCGACGCTGCCCGCCGGCCCCTACGCCCCCCACGACGACCTGGCCGCCTTACTCGACGCTCTCGACATCGGCCGCGCCCATCTGGTTGGACTGTCGCGGGGCGGTGGAATAGCGTTGGACGCCACCTTGACCTACCCCGACCGGGTGCGCTCGCTCACCCTGGTCGACGCGATGCTCGGCGGCTATCGCTGGTCGCCGGAGTTCCGCGCCATGAACAGCGCGACGGCGACCCTGGCGCGCGACGTCGGGCTGGGCGAGGCGAAGACCTACTGGCTCCGCACGTCGCTGCTGGAGTCGGCGTGGCGGCGACCAGGCGCTGGCGAGGGCTGCGCAGCGATGCTGGCCGACTACTCCGGCTGGCACTGGCTCAACGCCGACCCGGCGCGCAACCTGCGCCCGCCCGCCATCGAGCGTCTGGGCGAGGTGGCCGTCCCGACCCTGGTGATCGTGGGCGAGGAGGACATCGCCGACTTTCGCCAGATCGCCGACCGTCTCGCCGCCGACATCCCCGGCGCGCAGCTGGTCGTCCTGCCGAGGGTGGGGCATATGTCGAACATGGAAGACCCGGTCCCTTTCAATCAGATCGTGTTGAGCTTTCTAGACCGGTCAGCCACCGCTTTGGAGCAGTAACCTGAGATGTTTATAATTGTTCTTGATACAGAACATCTTCGCGTTGGGGAATAGTGTATGAGCGCATTAGCCAGGCCCGTCGCCCGCCTGATCGACGAGTTCAGCCGCCTGCCCGGTGTCGGCCCTAAGACGGCCTCGCGACTCACCTTCTATCTGCTGCGCGCCCCCAGCGAGCAGGCCGAGGCCCTGGCTGAGGCGCTCCACGAGCTGAAGGCCAGCATCGTCTTCTGCCGCGAGTGCTTCAACATCAGCGAGACGCCGGTGTGCGCCATCTGCGCCGACGAGCGCCGCGACCGGAGCGTGGTCTGCGTCGTGGAGGAGCCGCTGGACGTCCTCGCCATCGAGCGCACCGGCGACTACAAGGGCCTGTATCACGTCCTGCATGGCGCGATTTCGCCCATGGATGGCGTTGGCCCCGGCGACTTGCGCATCAACGAGCTGATCGAGCGGCTGCGCCGCCAGCCGGCCCAGGAAGTCATTCTCGCCACCAACCCCAACATGGAAGGCGACGCAACGGCCATGTACCTGGCGACGCTGCTGCGCCCGCTGGGTGTGAGCATCACCCGCCTGGGGCGTGGCCTGCCTGTCGGCGGCGACCTGGAGTACGCCGACGAGATGACCCTGGCGCGGGCGCTGGAAGGGCGACGACAGTTCTAGCGTCGCCAGGCTTGAGAGACAGGAGGCCCGCTGTGGTTCTGAATCGCACCCACTCGGCTACCCTGTTCGTCGCACTTGCTGCGTTCCTGCTCAGCCTGGAAGCCTGGTTCAGCCGTTCCGGGGCGTTGGCCGCGGCAGGCCAGCCCGAGACCCTGGCTCTGGTGGTGAGCGTCGATATCCTGGTCGGGGTTCCCCTCCTCTACTACCTGCTACTGGCACGCAGGAGCTATGCGCCGACCAAGGGACTGGTTCCCCTGGTCGTCCTGTCCTTCGTGGCCTTACGCCTGATCCTGCCCGCAGAGCAGCGCTCGCACCTCGCGCCTCTGGAAGCGGTCATTCCCCTGATCGAGCTGGCGGTGTTCGCGTTCGTTGCCGTCAGGGCCAGAACCCTCGTGCGCCATATGCGCGCAGCCCGCGCGACCGAGCCTTATCTCTCGGATCGCCTCCGGGTCGGGCTGCGGCACACCCTGGGCCAATCCTTCGCGGCCAACCTCCTCGCCAACGAGATGTCGATTGTCTATTACGTTCTCGCTGGCCCCTTCACGCGTTACGGGCCGTCGCGCGGCGACGCCCGGTTCTTCTCCTACCATCGCCACAGCGGCTTCATCGCCCTCGTTGTCGTTGCGTTCTTCATGACCGTCTTGGAGGCGACGGTGCTCCACCTCCTGCTGATGCGCTGGAACAGTGTGGTAGCCTGGTTGGTTACCGTCGCCAGCGTCTACGGCTTGGTATGGCTGTTCGGCTACTTCCAGTCGACGCGCCTGGAGCCTATTGTGGTTGACGGCAGCTATCTACATCTCCGCACCGGCTTTCTCTGGCGCGCCACCGTCCCGCTCTCGGATCTCGTGGCGGTGCGGCGTGTCGCAGCGGCCGACACCAGGTCTCCCGACTACTTGAACGCCGCTGTCTTTGGCGACGCGCGCTTGGTGGTCGAGTGCCGGGAGCCAGTCACGGTGGTCGATTTCCTGGGGCGAGGCCGCGCCGTGCGCCTCATCGGCGTGACGGTGGATGACGAGGCAGCTTTCCAACGTCTCGCGGCAGGCCCATCGGATGCTCGCCCTCAAACGGCGGGTTAGCCGTGCACAGGCAGCGTCATGGCGGGCGCCCGTACCGCCCGCCAGCCTGGCGTAAGACATGGTCGTCAGGCTGCGTCCTATCCAGGCAGGATGGCGACAAGCGAGTTTCAATGAAGTTGCGAAATTTGCCGTCGCGAAGCTTGACAAGCGCTAGTGTCTCTGCTATACTAGCGTCCGCTCGTTGAGAGTTTACTTGTTCGCGAAAGCGAAGAAGTAGTCAAAACACACAGGAGGCAGCTACCCCCGTCGGAAAAGCCCGTGCTGTAACAGCCTAGCTTGAGGGGTATCTTGTCTCCGCCGATGATCACCGTCGGCGGTTGTGTTTGTAGTCGGACCTTAACAACTAAAGAGTGACAGGAAAGACAGCGAAGAA
>CAZJJF010000107.1:1954-10971 GCA_964546245.1 uncultured Anaerolineales bacterium | reverse complement strand
CAGTAGCGCGGGAAGAAGCGACAACGAACAGGGTGACACGGGCTAGCACGAGACCAGCGAGCAAACGGGGGCGAGGCATGGGCGGCGCTTTCAGGTGGCGACTATGTCGAGGCGATGCGTAGAGAAAAGGATGGTCGGCGCTGGCGCACACGCCAGGCTACCTCTTGTGACGCTGACGCGAGAAGAAAGGTACGCCGCGAAACCGACGATTCGTGTACGAACCACGAATGTCAGCCAGGGCGAGCCACTGCCGCCACCTCAGTCAGTGTCAGGGTAGACGGCACCGCGATCAGGTGCGCCGGGCAGCCGCCGCGACAGTCGCTGGCGCCGAAGCGTGGGATGGGGATGGTCGCGCCGGGCAGGGCTGTCACCGCGCGCGCTACCCCGCACTCGGTCACCTCGTCACCGATCCAGTAAGCGAGACCCTCGACTTCGGCCACGGCGCGCAGCGCGTCGATGTGCCAGCGAGGTCGGCCGTCGCCGCGCACATGACGCCCCAGGCGCGCGCGCAGGCCGCCCGGCCCCCGCGCGCTGCCAATGTACACGTAGCGGCCCGCTGGCAGCCCCACGTCGCGCCCCAGCACGCGGATGGTAGCCGGCGACAGCAGGCGCAACACGAGAACGTACACGCCACCCGTGTCAGGTAACATCAGCCGCCCTTACCCACTCTAACATAGTGGACCCCAAGCCGCGCATCATCGAGGAGACTCCATGCCTTATCCGCCAGTAATCGTCTATTCCACCTCCACCTGACCGTATTGCACGCTGGCGAAAGAGTTTCTTTCGCGAAAGGGTGTCCCGTACACCGAGAAGAATGTCCAGCGCGACCCGCAGGCCGCCCAGGAGATGCTGCGACGCTCAGGCCACAACGGCGTACCCCAGATTCTCGTGGGCGACCAGCTGGTGATTGGCTTCGATCGGCCGCGCCTCGAGGCCCTGCTTGCCCAGGCCACGGCCGCGCCGGCCGCGGCGACCGGGATTTCCCTCGGCGTGCGCGTCGCCGATGCCGCCGCCCACGCTCCCCAGGGCGGAGAAGGAGCCTACGTGGGACACGTCAGGCCAGGCTCCACCGCCGAGCGGGCGGGCGTGCGGGCGGGTGACGTCATCATCGCCATCGACGGCCAGTCTATCCGCAGCGCGGACGAGTTGATTCGGGCGGGCAAGCAGCTGAGCCACGACCAGTCTATCCCCCTCACCATCGTGCGAGATGGGCAGTACCGTGAGGTCATGCTACGCAGTTAGCGACGCGGCGGGCGACGCGCCACAATATGAGAGCGCTCCGCGAACGCGCCGGCCGAGTCAGAATAGCGCAGGATGTCCCAGCGCGCGAACGCCGCCGCCAGCGTCCCGCGTTCCATCGCGTGGGACAAGGCGAAATCGATGCGTCGTGTCCGCATCACCAGGTTCAACGTCTCGATGATGACGAGGCCGCCAGGGACAACCGCTGACTGTAGCGGCAGAAGCAGCCGGGGGTCGTAGAAGCCTATCTGCACCGCCAGCGCGTAGCTATTCGCGGCCGGCCGCCATGCGTCCAGGTCAGCTTCGATCAAGGTAATCCGGTCGGCGAGACCGAGGCGCTCGGCCTCTCCCCCCAACAGCGTCAGCGCCTCAGGGCTGACATCGACGGCGTCGATGTGGTAGCCTAGCTGGGCCAGGTGGAGGGTGTTGCGACCCGCCCCACACGCGACATCGATGGCGCGCGCTCCCTGCGACGGCGGCGCGTGAGCAACGACAAATCTCGACGGGGTGCGGCTATGTCCCCCCGTCCGATAGCGGGCGTCCCAACGGTCGCGGTCGGCGCGGCTCATGCTGGCTCCTCCACGGCAGGAGGCCCCCGCTCGTGCGAGGGCCTCCTGCATTCTGCGTTCCTTTGTTTACCGCGTCAAGGTTACAAACATCTACACCACCTCCCCCGACAGCTATATGCCTCGACCACGCTCGCTTGTCCTCAAGGCCGGCGCACAACCTTCAACGGCTAGGACGCGCTACCACGGCCGCTAGATGCATCATCGCGCCTCCTGGCAGCCAGGGTCAGCGTCAGCGACGCGCGCCGATAGTATTGCACCACAGCAGCAAGCCTGCCACCATCAGCACCAGAATGAGCGCCTCCATGCTTCACCTCCGCGCGGGCTGCCGCCGATCCGGGCGCGCCATCCGATTGTTCGGTCCCCTCGCTTTCCAGTGTACTTGAAAGCCGGTGGACTTACATCCATCGTCGCCCCGATAGCAGGTCAGACATTTGGAGGATGTGGTTGACGCTAAAGTGGCGATAGAGCCAGGGTCGCCTATCCCCCTCCGCCAGTATACCGTACCTGCCTGGGGTGCGCCGTGGGAAGGATCACAACCAGCGTGTGAAGTATTTCACAGGCTGGCATGCCAGCCCCTCGACCGGGCCGCCCCAATCGGAGGAGGCAGGGCGCGAGTACCCCTCGGGCGTCGGGTTGTCAACCGTGGGCGTGATGTAGCCATCTCTCCACCACGGTAGGCCACAAAGTTGCTATACTGGGAGTGGCGTCACGTGGGTGACTCCCGTCGCACGTCGGGCTAACGCCGCACGAGGAGGTGCATGATGTTGCCCCGCTGGGAGCCTTTCCGCGAGATTGTCTCTCTGCGCGATGCCATCGACCGACTTTTCGATGAGAGTGTGAGTCGTCCTCGTGGCTGGCTCACGTCGTGGCAGTCCGGGGTGGGCACGTTCCCACTGGATATTTATGAGAGCGACGAAGGGCTGGTCGTCGTCGCCTCAGCGCCCGGGTTCACGCCCGACGACATCACGATTCAGATTCACGAGGATGTACTGACTCTCTCCGGCGAGGTGCGAAGAGACATCCCGCGCCAGGACGATTGCTATCATCTGCGCGAGCATCGCTATGGGCATTACGAGCGTTCCGTGATTCTGCCCTACCCCGTCAGCATCGCGGGAGCGGAGGCGGTCTTCGAATACGGTTTGATCACGCTGACCCTGCCCAAAGCGGCAGCGGCTTGACACCACCGATGTGTGCGATCCGCGTCGTGACTGGCGGGAGGGGCCAGCGCCGCTCGCTGCCCCCCGCCCCAGGGCGCGCTGAGGCCGTGGCTACCAGGCCCCAGTGAAGGGACACACCATGACCAAGACCGACGATCTGCGGCTCTCCTACGACCAACTTTCCCGTGTCCTCGACCCGGCCAGCCTGCCCTTCGAGACGACCGACGCCATCCCCCCGCTGAGCGAGGTCATCGGCCAGCCGCGCGCCCTCGACGCCATCGAGTTTGGCCTGGCCGTGGACGCGCCCGGCTACAACCTGTTCATGACCGGCGCGCCTGGTTCGGGCCGCGAGAGCGCGATTCGCGCTACTCTGGGCCGCTACGCCCCCACCCGGCCGACCCCGTCAGATTGGGTCTACGTCTACAATTTCGCCGACCCCGACCGGCCGTATGCGATCGCATTGGCCCCCGGCGAGGGGACGCGCCTTGCCAAAGCGATGCAGGGTTTTGTCACCGCCGCCCAGCGCGAGATCGTGCGCGCCTTCGAGTCCGAGGATTATGCGCGCCGCCAGCAAGAGATCATGGCCGAGCTGGCCCGCCGGCGCGACACCCTCTTCAGCGACCTTCAGTCGTTCGCCCTGGAACGCGGCTTCGCGCTACAGCAGACACCTGTCGGCATTGCCAGTGTGCCCCTGGTCGATGGGCATCCCGTGTCAGTCCAGGAGTTCGACCGCCTCCCCGCCGAGCAAAAGACAGCCATCGAGGAACGCAGCGAGCAGCTGCAAGTTCGGATTGGCGAGACGATGCGCCAGGCGCATCAATTGGAACAGGAAACCGGCCAGCGCGTGCGCCAGATGGACCAGGACGTGGCGATGTACGTCGTCGGCCCTCTGCTCGATGATCTGCGCGCCGCCTACGTTGACCGGCCGCAGGTGCTTACCTACCTTGAGGAATTGCAGAAGGATCTTCCCGAGCGCCTGGCTGACTTCCGCCCCGCCCGCGCCAGCGACGGCGAGACACCGGCCATGCTGGCTCAGGTGGAGGTCGCCCAGCGCGAGGCCAGCCTCAAGCGTTACGAAGTCAACGTCTTTATTGACTACAGCCAGACGCACGGCGCGCCCGTCGTCTTCGAGACGAACCCCACCTACTACAACCTGGTGGGCCGCCTCGACTACCGCGCCAGCTTCGGCGCGCTGGTGACGAGCTTCCAGCAAGTCAAGCCCGGCGCGCTCCACCGCGCCAATGGCGGCTTCCTGGTCCTGCGCGCAACGGACTTGCTACGAGTTCCCTTCGCCTGGGATTCCCTGAAGCGCGCTCTGTTGAGCCGCGCCATCACCATCGAGAACCTGGGCGAACAGTACACCGCGCTACCGACAGAGACCTTGCGGCCAGAGCCTATCCCGTTGAGCCTGAAGATTATCCTCATTGGCCCCTTGCAGGTCTACCACCTGCTGTACGAGCTGGACGAGGACTTCCAGGAATTGTTCAAGGTCAAGGCCGACTTCGCGCCAGACATGGACTGGACCCAGGAGCAGGTCCTCAACTATGCAGCCTTCATCAGTGGCTGCGTGCGACAGGCGGGACTGCTCCCCTTCTCGCGCAGCGCCGTGGCGCGGGTGGTGGAATACGGCGCGCGCCTGCGCGAGGACAAACGCAAGTTGTCTACCCGCCTCCTCGACATCTCTGATATTGTGACCGAGGCGAGTTTCTGGGCGCGGCGCGACGGCCAGTCGGCGGTGCGCGCTGAGGACGTGGAACAGGCGATGCTCAAGAAGGTCTATCGCTCCAATCTCGCCGAGCAGCGCATTCTGGAAATGATCGCCGATGGCACGATCCTCATCGATACCAGTGGCGCGCGTGTGGGGCAGGTCAACGGCATTGCCATCCTTGACCTCGGCGACTATGCTTTCGGCAAGCCCTCGCGTATCAGCGCGCGCATCGCACGAGGCAGCGGCTCGGTTCAGAGTATCGAGCGCGAGACACATCTCTCCGGCGATCTGCATAGCAAGGGCGTGTTGATTCTGGTAGGCTACCTGCACGGGCAGTACGCCCAGGAGAATACCCTGCCCATCAATGCGACCCTTACCTTCGAGCAGTCGTATGATGAAGTGGACGGCGACTCGGCTGCGGCAGCCGAGCTATACGCTGTTCTGTCCGCCCTGGCCGACGTTCCGATCCAGCAGGGCATCGCGGTCACTGGCTCCGTCAACCAGTTTGGCGCGGTGCAGGCTGTCGGCGGCGTAACACGCAAGATCGAGGGTTACTTCGCCGTCTGCCAGGCCCTGGGTCTTACCGGCGAGCAAGGCGTTATCATCCCGGCCGCGAATGTGCCCAACTTGATGCTCAAGGCGGAGGTCGTCGAGGCCGTGCGCGCAGGGCGTTTTCATATCTGGGCCATTCGCAGCATTGACGACGGGATTGAGATTCTGACTGGGCTACCGGCCGGCGAGCGCGGCGCCGACGGCCACTACCCCGAAGGGACCATCCACCGCCGCGCTGAGGACAAACTGCACCGCTACAGCGAGCTGGCCAAACGCGGCGATGGCCGCTTGCGCCACGGCGAGCAGCGGCGCCGCTCTGTCCGCACCTGAGGAGGATTGGGATGCCCACGCTGTGGGACTATCGTTACGCGCAACGCACCCAGCGCATGAGTAGCTCGGCCATTCGCGAGCTTCTTAAACTGACCGAACAGCCCGATATGATCTCTTTTGGCGGCGGCATGCCGGCGCCAGAACTGTTCCCCGTCGCCGAGATCGCCGATGCGACGGCGCGGGTACTCCGGGATCATGGCGCTCAGGCCCTGCAATACAGCACGACCGAGGGCTATCGCCCGCTACGAGAGTGGGTATGCGAAACGTCGAGCCGCGCGGGACTGGCCGTCTCGCCCGACAACATTCTCATCACCACCGGATCGCAGCAGGCGTTGGACCTGATCGGCAAAGTATTCATCAACCCTGGTGACCGGCTGCTGGTCGAGAATCCCACCTACCTGGGCGCGATGCAGGCCTGGGCCGCCTACGGCGCAGAGTATGTTGCCGTCGGAATGGACGACGACGGGATGCTCACCGACGATCTGGAAGCCGCATTCCGCGCTGGCCCCAAGTTCATCTATGCCTTGCCCAACTTCCAGAACCCGTCCGGCGTCAGCCTGTCGCTGCCCCGCCGACGCCAGCTAATCGACCTCGCCGAGCGGCAGGGGGTTCCCATCATCGAGGACGACCCCTACGGCCAGTTGCGCTTTGAGGGTGACCCGCTGCCCTCCATCGCTGCGCTGGACGGTCTGGCGTGTGGCGACGGATCGACCTATCATGGCAATGTCATCTATCTGAGCACCTTTTCCAAGATTCTCGCGCCTGGCTTCCGCCTGGCGTGGGTCATCGCCCCGCCGCAAGTCATCCGCAAGCTGGTTCAGGCCAAGCAGGGCGCGGACCTGCATACGCCCAGCTTCACCCAACTGATCGCCTACGAGATTGCCCGCACTGGCTTCATCGATGAGCACGTGAAGGTTATCCAGCGTGTGTACGGCGAACGCCGCGACATCATGCTGGCTGCCCTGGCCGCCCACTTCCCGCCTGAGGTACGCTGGACCCGACCACGGGGAGGCCTGTTCCTCTGGGTGACGCTGCCCGAGGGTGTCGATGCGACCGATGTGCTGCGTCGCGCCATCGATGACAAGGTAGCTTTCGTTCCCGGCGCTCCCTTCCACCCGCGCGGCGGTGGGGAGAACACCTTCCGCCTCAACTTCTCGATGATGCCGCCCGAAAGAATCCAGGCCGGCATCGCCCGCCTGGGGCGCGTTCTGAGTACAATCCTTGATGCGCCTGGCGTCGCCGCGTCACCCGTCGCGGTAACGCCGTGAAATGGAGGCTTGTGGCCCCATCGGCCGCGTGATCACGGTTGCGATAGGGGGAGATATGTACAAGACTATTCTGGTTCCCCTGGATGGCTCGCCAGGGCGACGTCAGGCGGTGCCCATTGCCAGCCAGATCGCCACGGCGATGGGAGCGCGGGTCGTTCTGATGCAGGCGGTGTATGCCCAGGGCGAAGGCAGCGACGCCCTGGTCCAGCAGCAGGCGCGCCTGACCCAAACTGCCCTGGCTGACCTTGAGCCGCTTGCCAGGGCCATGCGCGCGGAGGGCCTGGTAGTATCGGTGGCGACGCCGGCCACGCGACCGGAAGATGCCATCCCCCTGGAAATCGAGTTGGACAACGTCGATCTGGTAGTGATGACCACTCGCGCCCGATCCTTGTTTGGCCGCTGGGTGTTCGGGTCGGTGGCCGAGGCGGTTCTCACGCAAACGCACACGCCGGTGTTACTGGTGCGGATGAGCAACGCGCAAGGGTCGGCCGCGTATCCATTGCATTGCACGCGCTTCCTGGTGCCGCTGGATGGCTCCGTCTACGCCGAGGCTGCGCTGCCCCACGCCGTCGCCCTGGCGCGGGCCTTTGACGGTCAGCTGCGGCTACTGTGCGTGGTGGCGCTGCCGAAGGGCCAGGGGCGGGGCCGCCTGCCATCGGAAGAGGCGGTCGCAACGGTCAGCCAGGGCATTGACCGCGCCAACCACTACCTCGAGAGCCTGGCTAGCTCGCTGCGAGTTCAAGGCCTGACAGTCGATCTCGACGTGCAAGTCGGTGAGGCGGCCGCCACAATTCTCGACGAGGGCCGCGACTGCTCAGCCATTATCATGACCACCCACGGCAGCACCGGCCTGACGAGGCTCACCGCCGGCACCGTGGCAATGGAGGTTCTAAAGCGAGGCGATCATCCTGTCCTCGTCGTTCGACCCAAGAGTCTGCAAGCCCACGGGTCCCATAGCCAGACACATGGCGACCCGGCAATCATTCATTCCTAAAGGAGATTGACGATTATGTACAAGACAATTCTGGCCCCTCTGGACGGCTCCCCCACGAGTGAGTTGGCGCTACCCATCGCCTCCGCATTGGCGCGAGCGTTGGGGGCGCGCCTGGTATTGGCGCAGGCCGTGCGTGGCGACGGCCGCGACGACGCTCACACCTATGAGAGTGGAACCGGCGTGGTGGATGAGGCAATGGCCTACCTGGCCGCCCTGGCCACCGACCTGACCGGCGAAGGGCTGGAGGTTACGACCGCCACGCCCCACGGCAGCCCCCTGCACGGCATTCTCGACGCGATCGAGGCGCAGGGCGCCGACCTGGTCGTGATGACGACGCATGGCCGCTCAGGCTTCAGCCGCCTCCGCCACGGCTCGGTTGCCGAGGCTGTCCTCGCCCACAGCCCGGTGCCGGTGCTATTGGTACGCGCCGGCGAGTACATGAGCCAGCCCACCTTCGAGCGGATGAGCGTCACGCTGCTGGTCCCCCTCGACGGCTCCGCCTTCGCCGAGGAAGCTATTCCGCCGGCCATTGCCCTGGCTCAGGCCATTGATGCCACCATCGTGCTGGGTCACGTCCACGAGTCGCCCATGGTGCGCCACGACGACATTCTGGCCGACAAGCCGCACGCGAAGGAGAAACTCGAACGCGATCAGTTCGAGGTCGAGACATACATGACTCAGGTGAGTCAGCCGATTCGTGACGCGGGCCTGCGCGTCCGAAGCGTGGTGCGCTCAGGGGATGTGGTGCAGGCGCTCCTCGAAGAGTGCTGGACGGCCGGCGCCTCGCTCATCGTGATGGCAACCCACGGTCGCACGGGGCTGCGGCGCGCCCTGTACGGCAGCGTCGCCCTCGACGTCCTCCGTCACGGTACATTGCCTGTCTTGCTGGTCCGCCCGTCCGATTTCGCACGGGGCCGCCCCGCGCCCGACGAGATGGAGCCAGCCGGCGTGAGCGGCGTCGGCATGCGCCGCCGCTAGGCTCCCTGGTGGGCGACGGCCGGCGACGGACCACCGCAGGCGCGACCACCGACGACGGACCACCGACCACTGCTTGACCTACAGCACGGTCGACTTCTTCGGTCGTCGGTCGCCGGTGGTCCGTCGTCGGTTGTCGCCTCACGGTCGCGGCGCGAGCTGCGCCACCTCCAGCGCCACGGCGGGCGGGCCGTCGCTGCGGGCGCGGAAGGTCAGGCGCAAGGC
>CAZJJF010000107.1:0-1854 GCA_964546245.1 uncultured Anaerolineales bacterium | reverse complement strand
CCAGCGCCACGGCGGGCGGGCCGTCGCTGCGGGCGCGGAAGGTCAGGCGCAAGGCATCGCCCCAGTCGCGGTTTGCGCCCAGCAGCGACAGGCTGACGGCTGCGTACCCCACCGCGCCACGGCCCTCATCCACCGTCTGCCGCGCCACGAAACTCAGCCGCGGGTCGAACAGATCGCCCGGCGCAACGGCCACGACCTCCACCGCCGCGGGGTCATAGCGCAGGGTAGTGTCTATGCCCGCCAGTCCTTGCGCCCCCGTAACCCGCAGCGCCACGTCGAAGGTCTCGCCCGCCTTGACGGCGGCTGGCCCGTCGAGGGCAGCGCGGGGGCGTGGCGCGCGCTTGAAGGGCGCCGCGAGACCAAGCGCCGACGGCGCGGCAGCGCCGCCATCCTTCGCCGCCGTCCAGGCTAGTGGCCCTACCCGGTCGTAACTCCCTCCCACCAACACCAGGTCAAACAGATTCACCGCCCCGTCCTCGTTCAGGTCGGCGCGGGCATCGGCTGGCGGCGTCAACCCGTAGTTCGCGCCGACGATCACCAGGTCGCTCAGGTTGACGCGATTATCACCCGTGGCGTCGCCGCCGAGCAGGGTCGTCGAGGGCAGGCTTTCGCCCCCGACGACCAGCGTGACGCTCGTCTGGCGGCTGAGATATTTCGGGCGGCTTGCCGTGATGGCGTAAGTCCCCGGCGGCAGTGGCAGGCTAAAAGAGCCGTCGGCCTGGGTGGAAACGCTCGCCGCGCCGCTTGCGACCAGGCTGCCGGTGTGGGTCGCGCGGCCCTGGAGCATCACACGCCCGCTGAGGGTCTGCGCGCCCGGCAGCGGCGTCCTGCTGGGCGTCGGCGTGGCGGTCGGCGTGGCGGTGCGAGTTGGCGTAGGGGTGGGGGTGGCCGTGGGCGTGGCGCCAACCATCACCTGCCCGTCGGCGAGGCTCGGCGCGCTCATCTCGGCTGCCGTGTCGACAACCAGGGCGCGTTCCAAGTGCAACGCGCTACTACCCACCTTGAGAGCGCGGACGTGGAGCCGAGCCAGCATCAGGTCGCCCGTCAGCCCCGGCGGGTTGCCATCGGCCGTGCTATACGCGCCAAAGCTGATGCGGCCAGGGCCAAGCACGGTATATGTTACATTCGGGTCGCTACTGAGGGGCAGACCGAGCCAGGGACGATTGGGCGAGGGTTGGGCCGCCGTGCCGACGGCGCGCTCCACCTGCTCGATAGCGATAACGGTCGCATCGTAAGCCAGATCGACCTCATAGCCTCCCACGCCCTGACCGCCCGCCAGCCGCAGGTCAATGAGCGTCGTCCCGCCGGGCGCAACGCTGGCGAGACTGGGCGAGAAGAACAGCGCGGGAGTCGCCACGGCCCATGCGTCACGGGCAACCATCACCGCGACAAGGGCGGCACAGGCGATCACCAGAGTGGCGCGGTATCGCACGCGGACCTCCAGGGCAGCACAAATGCGGTCCCCCCCGCAACGCTCCCATTATACCACACGCAGAGAGGGCGGAGTGGGCAGAACGCGCAGAACGGACAGCGTAATCGGCTCCTAACCTTCTGTCCGTTCTGTCTAGCCGCCCTGTTCGTTACACCCGCGCGAGAATATCCCTCAGCCGGGGCGCAATCTCCTGGATGTCCGGCGGCAGCTCCTCGCCGCTCAGCAAGGCATGGCCTAATGACGACGCCTTGAGGTCGTACAGGTCGCTGTCGAAGGCGTTCTTGAGCGCCACATCGTCCTGAATCCGGCCGTCGCGGAAGGTCACGACGCGCCGCGTGGCGCGGGCCACCTCATGGTTGTGAGTGACGACAATGATCGTCGTGCCCTGGCTCTGGTTGAGCTGCGTCAGCAGGTCCATGATG
>CAZJJF010000106.1:0-10977 GCA_964546245.1 uncultured Anaerolineales bacterium | reverse complement strand
CATTCCTGATGACTGCCGACCCCGAGTCGCCCCGCTTCGACGTAGACGTCGATGCCGAGGGCCGCTTGACGCTGCTGGGTACGGCGCGGCGCAACATCGAGGCCGAGATCGCAGCGATGGAGGCCGGATTAGCGCCGGGACAGGTGCGGCATGGCCTGGGTCTGGTGTTGCGCGACATCCTGCCCCAGTTCGAGATTTTCTTGCGCGACATCGACCACGACCTCATCCTGGCCTACCCGCTCTCCTATCACAACGCCATCCTCATGGAACGCTGGGGCTTCGACTACATCTACGGGCGGCGCTTCATGGAGGACATCAATCGCCGCTTCCGCAAGGGCGGCGACCTGCACGCGCTCATGGATGGCTCGACACCCTTCCGTCGCCTGGAGAACATCGCCACCGCGCGGGGCCGCTCGTGGGCCATCCACGACGGCATGCTCGGCGAGCCGATGGAGCGGCTGCGCATGGTCAAGCGCGTCGGCCGCAACGCCAAGGCGCGCACCTATTGGGGACGATACTGAGCCGTGTAACGTGATGCGTGAGAAGGGGGAATCAGGGGCTAGCGATTGGGAATCGACCGTTCTCACGTCTCACATTGCACGCGCCACATGGCGGACAACATCCCATGCTCGAGAACGTGCCCCTGCTCTTCTTGTTCGACGGCAGCTGAGACTTCTGAACGCTCAGCGCGGCGCTCGTGCAGCGCCTTGACCGACGCCAACGGCTGCGAGTCATCCCTTTCCAGCAGCCGGGCGCCCTCGCGGGCACAGGCCTGGCCATCGCCGACGCCGAGCAGGCCGCCTGGGCCGTGGACACGCGGGGCGAGCGCTGGCGCGGTGCGGGGGCCATCAACACCGCCCTGGCTGTGGCCCTCGGCTGGCCCTGGTTGCTACGCCTATATGCTGTGCCGTGGATTGGCAGACGGCAAGAGCGGGTGTATGCTTGGGTCGCCCGCCACCGTAGCCGCCTGCCCGGGGTGACCCCCTATTGCAGTCGTCCCGGCGCGGCGTGCGTGAAACGTGAGGCGTGAAACGTGAGCAAGACCAATCTCTACTCGCCAATCCTTAATCTCTCTTCTCACGCATCGCGCTTCACGCCTCAGCCACCCCTACTATCCCCAGCTTGAGGATTGCCATGCCCCCTACCCATCTCTGGCTCAACGGTGCGATTGTCCCCTGGTCATCGGCTACCATCCACATCACCGACGCCCGCAGCCTGCTCACCGTGTCCTCGGTCTACGAAGGCATCCGTGGCTACTGGAACGCTGACCAGCAGCAACTCTACGTCTTCCGCCTGCCCGAGCACATGCGCCGCTTTGCCGGCTCAATGAAAGTCATGCGCATGCAACCCGCCCACACCCCCGCCGACCTGGCGGCCGCGGCGGTCGAGTTACTGCGCACCCTGCGCCCCCACGAGGACACCTACATCCGCCCTGTGGCGACCTTCTTGCCCCGCGACGATAGCTGGACAGGGCCGGACCCGACATCCCTGGAGATTCAGATCGCCACGGCGTCGCGGCCGTCATCCCTGGGCCAGGAGCGCAAGCTCAACGTGGGCATCAGCTCGTGGCGGCGCATCGAGGACAATTCCATGCCGCCGCGCGTGAAGTCGAATGCCAACTACCTCAGCAGCCGCCTCGTCTCGGCCCAGGCCGGCCTGGACGGCTACGATGGCGCGATCATCCTCAACGGCGACGGGACCGTGGCCGAGGGGCCCTGGGCGTGTGTCTTCCTTGCCCGCGACGGCAAGCTGGTCACGCCCTCCGTGACCAGTAATATCCTGGAGAGTATCACGCGGCAGACAGTGATTCAGGTGGCGCGGGAAGCATTGGGCCTGGCAGTCGAGGAGCGCGCCGTCGACCGCACCGAGCTATACCTGGCCGACGAGCTATTCTTCTGCGGCACGGGCCAGGAGTTGCAGCCCATTGTGAGCGTTGATCGCTACACCGTCGGCGACGGCGACGTCGGTCCCCTCACCGCCCGCCTGCGCAGCCTGTACCGCGACATCGTCCACGGCAACGAGCCGCGCTATCAAGAATGGCTGACGCCGGTGTATTGAGGGGCGACCGACGACCGACGACCGACGACCGACGACCGACGACCGACGACCGACCACTGACGACCGACGGCCGACGACCGACCACAGGGAGCATCATCCGTGGTCGGTGGTCGGTGGTCGGTGGTCACTTCCCCCCATCAATCGACAGCGCCTGGCCCGTCACCCAGCCCGCGTAGTCGGAGGCGAAGAACAGCACGCCGTGGGCGATGTCATCCGGCGTGCCGAGCCGCCGTAGGGCGATGCGCTCTACCAGGGCGCGCTGCCCATCGGGGCCGTAGGCCTGCCATTGGCGCTCGGTGGCCGGGTTGGAGCGCACGAAGCCGGGCGCGATGTTGTTGACGGTGATGCCGAACGGCCCCAACTCGTGGGCCAGTTGCCGCGTCAGGCCGATCTGGGCCGCCTTGGCCGCCGCGTAGGCCTGGATGCCCGTCAGGCTCACCCCCAGCCCTGCCCCGCTGGAGATGTTGACGATGCGCCCGCGCCGCGCCGTCTTCATGCTCGGCGCGACCGCCTGGGCGAAGTAGAACGCGCCGCTGGCGTTGACGTCGAAGATAGCCTGCCACTCGGCGGGCGTCACCTCCTCCAGCGGCCGGCCCACCTGCCCTAGCACCCCGCCTGCGTTGTTCACCAGCACGTCCACCCGCCCGTCAGCGGCCAGCGCCTCGTCGACGAAGGCGCGCACCTGCTCAGGGCGCGTCACGTCCACTACCCGCGCCTCGCAGCGGCCGCCGTCCGCGCTGCACAGCCGACCCGTCTCGGCCAGCTCGTCGGCCAGCACGTCGCACGCCCACACGCTCGCCCCGCGCGCCGCGAAGGCACGGGCAATGGCGCGACCGAAGCCGTGGGCCGCGCCCGTCACGAGAACCGTCTGCCCTGCGAAATCGATGTGCATCGTCAGTCCCTCACACCCAGCCCTCGGCCAGCAGGGCGCGAGTCTCGGCCACGCCCACCTGCCACAGGGCCAGCATGTCTACATCCGACCGTTGATACAGCCCCCCGTAGTTGCCGTCGCCCAGGACGGCGCGAGCGGCGGCCGGCTCCACCTGGCGCAGCGCGTTCAGGTCGGCCAGGGGCTTTTGGGCGGCGGGCATGTCCAGGTCGGCCAGCCGCGTCCACGGGAAGTTCTCCATCCACGAGGCGTGGGAGGCGACAGGGTCGATGGCCTGCACCTTCGCCCATACCTGGGGCGCGTTCCACCAGTTGTGAAACTTCACGCGCACGCCAGGATGGTCGGCCAGCCACTCACCGACATAGCCCTGGGCCGGGCTGTTGCCGCCGTGCCCGTTGACGATGAGAATGCGCTTGAAGCCGCTACCCGCCAGGCTATCCAGGATGTCGCGAATGACGCGCACATAGGTCTCGACGCGCAGCGAGACAGTGCCGGGGAAGGCGCGGAAGTAGGGCGTGATGCCATAGCTCACGACGGGGAAGACGGGCACGCCGAGCGGCTGCGCCGCTTCCAGGGCGATACGCTCGGCGAGGATGTTGTCCACGGCGAGGCTCAGATAGGCGTGCTGCTCGGTGGAGCCGAGGGGCAGCACAGCGCGGTCATCGCGCTTGAGATACTCCTCGACCTGCATCCAGTTCATCTCGCTGATGCGCATAAGGTCTCCTGGCGGGCAGAATAGGCGTATTGTAGCCGAGGACGCTATGACGGCGCAACCGGTTTTTGACTGAGCGCAGCGCCTCGGCTAAGCTATTCGTGATCCGCGAAACGTGAAACGCGCCTGAGAGAAGAGTCCTTCTTCTCACGCATCACGCTTCACGTGCCCCTTACCCCGTGACCAATCCAATAGAGAGGACTCTCATACTGTGAACTATCGAACCCTCGGCCGCTCCGGCGTCAAGGTATCCGTCCTCGGCCTGGGCGGCAACCAGTTCGGCGGCAAGGTGGACGTGGACGGCACAAGCCGCATCGTTCATCATGCCCTCGACCTCGGCGTCAACTTCATCGACACCGCCGACGTCTATTCGCGCGGCAAGTCGGAGGAGGCGCTGGGCGTCGCCCTCCAGGGCCGCTGGGACCGCGTCGTGCTTGCTACCAAGTTCAAGAGTCCGATGGGCGACGGCCCTAACGACAGCGGCATGTCGCGCTACCACCTGATGAACGCCGTCGAGGGCAGCCTGCGCCGCCTGCAGACCGACCACATCGACCTGTACCAGATTCACTTCTGGGACCCCGTGACGCCCCTGGAGGAGGTCATGCGCGGCCTGGACGACCTGGTGCGCCAGGGCAAGGTGCGCTACCTGGGCGTGTCCAACTTCACTGCCTGGCAGACGTGCCGCGCCAACGACCTGGCCGAGCGCTACGGCTGGACGCCGATGGTCACGACCCAGCCCCATTATCACATGCTGGAGCGCGCCGGTGTGGAGAGGGAACTGCAAGCCTACTGCGAGGCCTTCGGCGTGGGCATCCTGCCCTACTTCCCGCTGGCGGGCGGCTTCCTGACGGGCAAGTACCAGGAGGGCGCGCCGCCGCCGGCCGGCACGCGCGGCGAGAATAGCCCCTACGTGCAGCGCTACTTCAAGCCGGAGAACTTCGCGAAGGTGCGCGCCCTGAGCGCGTGGGCCGAGGCGCGCGGCCACAGCATGGCCGAACTGGCCGTCGCCTGGCTGCTGGCGAACCCCCAGGTGTCGTCGGTCATCACGGGCACGACCAGGGCCGAGCAAGTGGACGCCAACGTCAAGGCCGCCGAGTGGGCGCTGACGGCCGAGGAGAAGGCCGAGGTGGACAGGGTATTGGAGGGGTAGTAACGACGGTGGGCAGCGTAGCACAGCCCAAGAGTTGCCTGGGAGAGTGATCAGATGAGTGCATACGTCCTGGTACATGGCGGATTCGCCGGCGGTTACCAATGGCGAGAGGTTGCCTCGTTGTTGAGATATTCAGGGCATGACGTCTACACGCCAACGCTGACAGGTTTGGGCGAGCGTGTCCATCTTGCCCATCCGGACGTTGATCTGGATCTCCACGTGCAGGATATCTTGGGCGTTCTGAAGTACGAGAAGCTTTCAGACGTCACCCTGGCAGGCCACAGCTACGCTGGGATGGTTATCAGTGGGGTAGCCGAACAGAGTGCTGAGCGGATCAAGCATCTGGTCTATATCGACGCGTTCGTGCCACACGATGGCGAGTCGCTCTGGGACATCTTTGCTGCCCACCTTCCCGCCCCGGTACTTGAGGCGATGAACCAGGCCATTCGTGACGTCGGCGAAGGTTGGCGTCTTCCACCTCCAGCCAAACGCACGGATGGAGTTGACTTTCCAGAAGGAACGCCGCAACCGATCAAGACCATGATGCAGGGCTTGACAATCCGTGATCGTAAGGCTGCTCTGTTGCCGCGCACTTACATCTATTGTTCAGAGAATGCCCCAGGTTGGGTCTTTCGACCCGTGATAGCAGCCTGCGGCGAACGTGCGAGAGAGACAGGCTGGACCTATTACGAGCTGCCGACGAGCCACGCGGTCTTTGCGACAATGCCGCGAGAACTGACGGAAATCCTCCTCACCCTGACATAGGTGAAGTTCTATAATACCGGCGCGTATCCTTCTTGCTCGCCAGGGCTTTTCCATCGTCGCCCCCGCCTGGCGCTCAAGCCGCCGGGCGCGAGTGGACTGCGTGGGGCGGCGGGCCACGACCGTCAACGGTCGCGCTAGCGTCAACATCTGCGTAGCCTCCTGCCAGATTGTCTGGCGCTGGCATTTGACGCCAAACGTCAGCCGCTTCACTCGGTGGTCGCCCTTAGTGAGAAGTTTGACTATATCCTGATCGTGACGGTCTACCGACCCAGCATAGAGGAGTGGGAAGATGATTGGCGAACGCGGCGAGGATAAGTGCTATTTCTGCGGAGGCAGACTAACCTCCGGCCGGACCATTTTGCCCTTTGTCGTCGACACGAGGGTTGTCATCATCAAGGAAGTCCCGGCCGAGATCTGCGCCCAGTGCGGTGAGGTGGTCCTCTTGAGCGACGTGGCCGAGAATGTCGACCGTTTGCTGAAGCAGGTCCGCAAGTCGGGCTTTGAGGTCTCGATCCTCACCTATTCTCAAGCTGAGAACGCCGAGTTGGAGCTTCAACAGTAGCACCGAGATCCTGATGACGTGCGCAAGGCAGCCAGGAGCTTGATACCGACACTATCTGCCAGTCATCCCCCTACGACTCGCGCCGTGTGATCCCCGCCACCCGATCAAAGCCCCGGTCGTAACTCAGCACCTCCGCTTACTCGCTTTGCATAGCCTCGATGACACGCCGCGCTCGAGGAGCGAGCGCGAGATCACGCAACTCCTGGAAGTCTTCGGGCTGACGCCGGGGAGGGATCGCCCCAAACGTGTCGGCCAGACTCAGGCCGGGCGGCGTCAACTCAACCCGCCCCTCGGTGAGACGGAACACCACTTTGCCCCCCGCCTTGATACCAAGTCGACGCCGGACCGCAGCGGGGATAGTAACCTGCCCCTTGTCTGTGATCGTGCTGATGTACTCCTCGACTTCCTCCATCGCCCTACCTCCAATGACAGGTATTACTTGTTGTTGAGGTAATGCTACATGAGGGATGCAAGGACATCAAACGGCCGTGACGGGCACGCGAGAGCGCGTAACTTCAGTCCTGCTGGGGCGGGCTAGCCGCCAGCCAGGCGTGGGCGTCGGTCAGCGCCTCCTGGGTCGAGGCGCGTAGCGTCTTCGTGGCGGGGTAGACATTCTCAGCGCCAATGAACTCCTCGGTCGTCTTGGTCCGCTCCAACTGTCTCATCACCGTGTCCGAGACGCCGGTCAGAATCAGTCGCCCGCCCTGGGCCTGAATGCGTTGGGCGTAGCGCTCCAGGACGTTGATGAATGTGCTGCTGACAGAAGCCTGCTGGCGCAGGCGCAGCACCACCACCGGTTGCTCGACGCCTTTAGGTGAGGGCAGCCGGCTGTCCAGTCGGTCGGCGGCGGCGAAGAAGGGGTTGCCGTGCATCTCCAGTAGGGTAACGCCGTGGCTAGATAGGGCAGCAGGGGGCGCCTGTTCAATAATCGTCCCATTCGGCTGCGGAACCAGTTCCACCAGATCAACCTCGGCCGACGAGGTCGCCAGGTAGACCAAAATCGATAGCACTACCCCCATGAACACGGCCCACTGGAGCGGGACGATCAGGGTGAGGGCCAGCGTCACCAGCATCACCAGCCGCGACCCCCAGCCCGTTGACCACACATCGCCAAACTCCTCGTGCCGAATTGATTGGACACCGGCCACAATCAGCAGGCCCGCCATGGCCGGCATAGCCACCAGGCTGACTGCCTGGCTGAAGAGCACAATTGCCAGCACCACCACCAGCCCTGAGATCACGTTCGCCCAGCGCGACCTGGCCCCCGCGCTGACATTGAGCGCGGTCGTCGACATCGAGCCGCCTATGGGCATGCCGCGTAGCATGCCCGCGCCGATGTTCGCCGCTCCCTGGCCGATGAAGTCCCGCGACGTGTCAGGATACTCGCCGTCGGGGTTGGGGTAGGCCTTGCTCACTCCCGCCCCCTGGATGAGGCCAATAATGGCGATGGCGATGGCGTCAATGATGAGCGGCGGCGCGAGAGACAGATCGGGCAGCTGGGGCATAGGTAGCGAGGTGGGAATAGTTGCCACGTCGGCCACCGTCTGGACGCTCGTCCAGCCGGCCAGCAGCGTGGCGGCCGAGCCGACGAGCATGCCGATGAGCATCGAGAAGTTACTGGCCCGCGTGCGTCCCACCAGCACGATGGTCACGACGGTCAGCAGACCAATGGCTGTCGTCTGCGGGTTGATTTGATCCAGATTGAAGAAGAGATCGACGGCTTTAACAACCTTGTTGCTGTACTCACTGGAATAGCCGGTAAAGTCGCCCAATTGGGAGAGGACAATGGTAATGGAAACCCCGGTCAGGAAGCCAATCACGACCGAGTTAGAGACGAAGCGCAGCAGCCGCCCCAGCTTGAGGAGGCCCGCCACGACCATGACAATGCCGACGAGCAGGGCCAGCGTCGTGAGCGCGCTGTCGTGGGTCTCGGCGGGGTAGTCCGCCAGGGCGCTGCCGGCGGTGATCGCCACGGCGCTGGTCGCCGCCACGGTGAGAAACGCCGAGCTACCCAGCAGCGCGCCCAGGGGCGTTCCCACCATGATGGCGTACAGCCCCTGGACTGGATTGGCCCCCGCCAGAATAGCCGAGGCCATGGCATCCGGGATATCGGCGACGCCCGTGGTCAGCCCCGCGATAAGGTCGGCGACGCGCGTCTTGTTGTTCGTCCCTTCCGTTGCCATGCGTCTCCTCCTATGACATGACAGGGAGGGCAAAAGAGGGCCTTGGCGCCCCTCTTGGGGTCAAGACCCTCTCTGCCTAGCGACTCATTATCGGCTCGCGCCCCTCGCCCAGGGTGGGCTACGTGGCGAGCACGTCCTTCAACTGCTGCTCCAACTCCGGCGACAGCGTCGTCTGGTATACCTCGCCCTTGTAGGGCTGCAAGGCGGCGCGCAATGCCGCCGCTGAACCCTCGCGGATGATGAGGAACAGGGCCGACGAGCCAGGCTTGAGCGCGGCGCTGACCTCGTTGGAGAACTTCTTATCCACGTGGTCGCCCATCAGCTTGCCTACCAGGCCGCCACCAATCGCACCGAGCACGATGCCGGCAACCGGAAAGATAAACATGACGAACAGGCCCAACGCCGCTCCGACGCCCGCACCGATCTTCACGCCTCGGTCCATCTCACCGTCGACGTGGACCTTACCGCTGGCGTCCTTGACGATGACAGCCGCGTCGTCAAGGCTCAGCGCGTTTTCCTTCTGAACAGCGCGCACCGAGTCGCGAGCCTGTCGCGCCTGCTCAAGGTCGTCAAAGACTACGACCACCAGATCGCTCATGAGTCTCTCCTATGTTCTGGGGAGCTAGGACTCCGCGCTCTCTTCCAGAGATTCGGCCACGCCGGCCATGACATCCGCCGCGCCCATCTCCGCCGCACCGGCGGCGACCTGCGCCACGCCAGCCTCGGCGCCGGCCCGCGCCACCTGCCGCGCCTCGTCCGCCAGCTCAACCTTTTCCATGCCGCGTATCGCCAGATCGACCCCTTCCTCGGCCAGTTCAGCGGCCCGGTCGGCGGCGGCGTCGGCGACGGTGGCGCGCGCCATGCCTTCCATCATCTCATCCGCGCCCAGGCCGCCCACGCTGGCCCCCGTCGCCGCCAGCGCCTTCGACATGGCCTGGCCACTCGCTGCGCGCACGATGACATCCGTCGCCACCTCGCGCAGGCGCTCGCCCCGGTCCTCCAGGAAGGCCGCCAGCACCGGCATCTGCAACTGGGCCACGACGCGGCTCGCCGTATCCAGCTCCCCGCCGATACGCGCCAGTTCCATGCCGCGATCCAGGGCGTCGACGCTCATGAGGCCCACGACCGCGCTCATCACGTCGAGATCCTGCGAGTGCGCCAGAAGTTCGGAGCCTTGTTCCATGTCGAGAGCGCCCGCCACGGCCACGACCTCGCTCACAGTCGCCAGCCGGTCGGCGGCGATGAGTGCGTCCTCAGCGCGGGTCAGATCACTCGCCCCCGAGGCCAGCGCGACTGCCGCCCCGCGCGCCACACCCATCGACGCCTCTAGAGTCTCGACGCCCTCCACGACGTTGGCTGCGCCCTCCATACCCACCTCAGTAGCGACTATCGCTGTGTCCACGGCAGCCTCTTCGAGATCGGCCCGGCGCACCGACACCTTGCTAGACTTGCTGTGCTTGGTTGCCATAGTTGTTCTCCTTTAATCCATAGTGTATGTCTAGAGTGGCGGCATGCGCGCCACTCGCACCGACCGGGTTATGACGCCGCGCCAGCTGGCGCCGATGAGACGGACTGAGTCGCGGCGGTCGGCAGGCCCTGGGCCTGCTCGCGCCAGCCGCGCAGCAGCCTGTAGACACCCTCCGCGCTGGTGATCAACTCACCATCGTACGCCAGATCCACCGGGCGCAGGACGAAGGGGTGATTTTGTGGCCCCCCCAGACCGCCGTGGTGGCTGACCTGATTCTCGAAGCCGGGTAGCTCCTGCGTGACAGGGTCATAGGTTGTGTTCACCAGAATATCCGGGCAGTTCACGAAGTGACTCTCGCGCCGCACCTTCTGCGCGGCGCGCGGCCCGTACACGGCCAGCGGGTCCACGCCCTCCACGACGCCCTCGTCGAGGTAGTTGACGCCCTGCTTACCGATGACCATTGCCCCCTTCTCCGCTGAGTTGACCAGGACGAAGCCGATGCCAGGGTGGTCAGCCAGCCCCACCAGTAGATCGGGGTACTTGGCCTGCAACTCCTCATACGTCGCCCGCTCCGGCGACCCCTTGAAGTAGATAAGACCGGTGCAGCCCGAGCCGTACACCACCACCTGGGCCTTGTCAGCCTCCGCCGCCTCCGCCTGAACCTGCTTCGGATCGCGGCCCGGCCCCACCGACACCACCCCATCCTCCGTCTTGTTCACCAGGGCGCGCTGCACGACCGACGCCGTGCGCGTGTCAGAGCTGACCGACTCGGTGAGGAAGGCGTTGATATTGTCCCAGGCCTCGTTGGTCTCCAGGTCGGCCAGCACCTGCTCGTCGCCCTTGATGAGACCCTTGACCAGCTCATCCAGCGACAGCCCATAGGCCGCCTTGAAGGTCGGCCCCTCGCTCTGGCCGTGGTCGGATAGGACGACCAGGTGGTAGGGACGCGGGGCGTACTCCAGCGCGCGCTCGATGCGGGCGAAGTAGCGGTCCGTCTCCTCCAGCATGCCGAAGGCGTCGGGCGTCTGCATGCCCGCGAAGTGGCCTACATCGTCGTAGCCAGCGTACAGGGCATAGATGGCCGGCACACCGCGCATGATGTCGCTGATCACGGAATACGTCACGAAGTCCTGGGCAATCGGCCCCATGAAGGCGCGAAAGAAAGCATAGAACGGGTTGCGCGCACTGAC
>CAZJJF010000105.1:0-11025 GCA_964546245.1 uncultured Anaerolineales bacterium | reverse complement strand
CGCTCGGCTTGATGGTCGATCTCGATGCGCGTCAGCACCTTCTCGTGACCTACCCCACGCCGTGGGTCACGGTTCACCCTGTCTACCAGCTCTCGCAGGCTGTGCTCACCGTCGCCGACCACATGGCCGGGGACGCGCTCGGACACGGCAACTACTTCGCCATTCACGACGAGGATACGGTAATCCTTGCCCTCCAGAAACGTCTCGACGATAACCTCATCGCGATGGACGGCGGCGGCGCGGAAGCCCGCCCGCACCTCGTCCACCGAGTTCAAGTTGAGCGACACCCCCCGGCCGTGACTGGCGTCCAGAGGCTTGGTAACGACGGGGAACCCCAGGTCCAGCGCAGCATCGGCGGCGGCCTCTTCGGTCTCCACCACACGCTGGCGCGGCACGGGCAGGCCCACGTCCTCCAGCAACTGGCGCGTCAGTTCCTTGTCCTGGGCAATGTCGACCGCGATGTGGCGCGTCTCCGACGTGACCGTTGCCTGGATACGTTTCTGGTATCTCCCGTAGCCGAACTGAACCAGGCTGCGCTCGTTGAGCCGAATCGAGGGAATGCCACGGCGGCGCGCAGCCTCGACCAGGGACGCAGTACTGGGGCCGAAGGCCAGGCGGTCGGCCAGGCGGGCCAGGTCTTCCTGCGCGGCGCGGACATCGAAGGCCGCCAGCTCCTCAGCCGGCAGCGCGCTCGGCAGGTCAGCGGGTAGCAGCGAGCGTACCAGCCTCACCGCTAACTCGCCGGCCGCCACGCCAACCTTCTCCTCCTGATATGAGTACACGACGTAATAGATGCCGTGGTTGTAGTGGACGCGCTCGACCTCCTCGGCTGTCGCAGATGGCGGCAGCCGCAAGGCCTCCTTGCGGGCGCGCAACTCAGGCGGCAGCACATTCCAGGGCACAGTGCGCGACTTGCCGAAGGTCACGGGCGTTCCGGCCAGGCATTGCAGTTCCAGGGCCACGTGCTCAATCACGTGGCCCATCCACGTTCCCTCACGCATGCGGCGGATAAAGCCGCCCGGCTCGCCATAAGAGCAGCGATGGTCATAGAGACTGGGCATCAACTCGATGAGCGCGTCCGTAAAGCCCGGCAGCTTCGTAGTCGGAAAGTCTTCGAGTTCTTCCAGGTCAATCGTCAGGCGAATCAGAGGCCGGTACCCATATAGGTTAGGGCCTCGATATACGCGCTCCTCGAGTAGCTGCATGGCATGGCTCCGTCGCGGGGGGAATCGTCAAGGCGGATTATAGCGCGGGGTGTCAAAACAGGCAAGGACTATTCCAGATTACGCAGGCGGTCGGCAGCCACCCACAGCGGCAGCAGGACTGCCCCCGCCGTCAGCGCCACGGCCAGCGCGAGGCTTCCCCCCCAGGCAAACACGGCCACCGGCGGCCACAAGGCGGCCGCCAGCCGCGCCACACCCAACAGCGCGATGACCGCGATGCCATAGACGCTGTAGGCGGCCAGGGCGATGATACTTGGCGCGTAGCCCACCATCTGATGGGGATTGCTCCAATCGAAGCGAACGGCCGTGCCGCCAATGCCCACCGCGAGGCCCATGATACCGGCCCCCACCAGGACCAGGGTCAGCGCGCTCTGGGCCATGTCCGCGCTACTGGCCCCCATCGCCACGCCCAGCCCAAGGGTCATAGTCAGGCCGAGGGCGACGAAGGGTAGGTAGGCCACCAGGAACTTGGCCCACAGCCACTGCCAGGCCGAGATCGGCGCAGCCCGTAGCAGCCAGGCTGCCTTCCCCTCGCGGTTAACACCCGTCAGAGCGAAGCGCGTGAACACCAGGCCGGTGACCATCGCTGTCGCCAGGGTCGTCATGGTGGGCACGAGGGGCGACAGGGTACTGTCAGTCGCCAGTCGCGCGGGGAGGCGCAGCAGCTGCCAGGCCCAGAATACGCTGAAGGCCAGCGGCGCCAGTACCTGGACAATGTTGGACAGGTCGCGTGGGATGATCAGCCAGTCGCGCAATACGACGGCCGGGATGGGATGACTCGCCAGGGCAGCCAGGGGTGATGGAGCCGCCGCTGGCCGCGACCGACGCCCTCGCCCTGCCCCCGACCGCATCTTGGCCCAGCCGGAGTAGTACAGCGAAGCCGAGGCATCCAGGGCGACCAGAAAGCCCGCGATAGACAGAGCGGCGAAGGCTCCCAACCCGCGCGCCGCGCCTCCCCAGTCACCGCTGCCGAGCGCCACCAGGCCATGCCCCGCCAGACTTGGCGGGGTGAAGGGAAGGTCGAGTTCAGTGATGTTGCGGGTGATAGAGGTAGGTTGCAGGCCGCGGAACGCGCCCGCGCTGGCTCCCTGCCCCCACAGCGAGAAAGCGACACTCGTGACGGCTGCCACGAGGCCGAGAATCTCCGCCACGCGCCGCGCCGGGACGACACGTACCACGGCCATGACGGCTAGCGCAGCCAGCCCCACCGGCAGCGCGGGCAGCAGCGCCAGCACGGCCAGCACGCCGGCGAAGTACAAGGGGTTGTAGCGCTGCGCCAGGCCATAGGCCCACAGCGAAGGCAGCACGGGCAGCGCCACAAACAGGTAGGTGGGCAGGCTGGCCTGGAACAGCTTGGCGCTGAACACGGCATGAATAGGCACGGGGGCCACCATCAGCAGATCCAGGTCGTTGGCGAGGTACAGGGCAGAAAGGGACACGCCGAAGCCAGTCACGAAGGTGAAGAACCATACCCCCATCAGCAGACCACCCGGCACCGCCGTGAGGTCAGGCACAGCCCCCGTGCGAAGCGCCAGCCGCACCGAGACATTGATAGCCAGGGCAAAGGTCATCGCCAGGCCGGCCATGAAGACGATGAAGACCGTCCAGCCGAGAATGTAGCGCCACGACGAGCGGCGCAAATGATTCCAACGAATGCGCGCGCCCGATTCGAGCAGGGTGAGCGTCGATGTTACCAGAGGCGTCACGACAAGACCCGCGCCAACTCGGCGTAGTCCGCGCCGCCGGTGAGTTCCAGGAAGATGTCTTCCAGGCTTTGCGCCCCGCCCCGCCGCGAGCGCAGGTCGGCAACACTGCCCTCGGCGATGAGTTGGCCGCGCTCGATGATACCGACACGGTCGCACATGCGCTCGGCAATTTCCAGGATGTGGGTTGACATCATCACCGCCACGCCGCTTTCCCGCAGCTGGAGCAGCAGGTCCTTGATGAGTCGCGCGCTCTTGGGGTCCAGGCCCACGGTCGGCTCATCCAGGAACAGCACCCTGGGGCGATGAATCAGCGCGCCTGCCAGCGCCAGCTTCTGGCGCATGCCGTGGGAGTAGCCCTCGATCAGTTCGCCACTCGCATCAGCCAGGTCGAAGACGCGCAACAGCTCCTCGCTACGGCGGGCGGCCGTCGCCACATCGACGCGATAGAGGCGCGCGACGAAGGCCAGGAACTCGCGACCGCGCAGCTTGTCATACAGCACAGGCTGGTCGGGTACGTAGCCCAGCCGCGCCTTGGCGGCCAGGGGCTGCCGCTGGACGTCGTAGCCATCAATACGAGCGACACCAGCGCTCGGCTTGAGCAGGCCCACCAGCATCTTGATGGTGGTCGTCTTACCGGCGCCGTTTGGCCCCAGAAAGCCGTAGATTTCGCCAGGCCGAATCTGAAGGGTCAGGTTCTGGACGGCCGTCAGCGTACCGTAGGTCTTGGTCAGGCCGGCCGCCTCGATGGCCCAGGGCGACACGCGCCCATCAGTCATCGTCATCCAGCAGCTCCAGATCGGCCCCTTGCAGGGCAGGGGCGGCGATGGGTGAGAGGGGACGGCGGGCCACGACGTCGAAACGCTGGCCGTGGGTAAGAACGTGGATGCGGGCGTTGTGAATCGCCACGTTGGCGTGCTGCTTGGCCTGGTAGATGTCGGAATAGGTAATCTCTGCGCCGTCAATAAAGGTCACCGAATGGCGGCCAACGACCTCGGCGATGTTCTGGGCATCCAGGACGAGCGCCGTATCCTCGTCCACGCCAACACCCAGCAGAAACGGGTTGAGCGCCACCGCCGCCATGAGTCGCCCGATGCGGTCGCGCTGGCGGAAATGCTGGTCAATGATGAGGCGATTGGTGAGGCCCAGACCAGGCGCCAACGTCACCATGCGCTGGGTAGGCGACGCGCCCGGCCGGCCGAAGGCGATCATGTGCTGGGACAGGACGGACGCGCCCGCGCTCGTGCCGCCGACCACCGCGCCTTGCGCGTGGCTGCGGCGGAGCGCCACCGCCACCGGCGTGCCGCCCAGGAGGGTGGCGATCTTGAGCTGGTTACCGCCGGACAGAAAGATGCCGGTCGCGGTTTCGATGGGCAGGGCCAGGGCCGGATCCAGCGCCTGCTCGCGCAGTGTCGCGTCCACCACGTCGACCCGCGCCGCGCCGACATCGGCGAATACCGCCCGGTAGCGATCCGCCACCTCGTCGGCGAAGGACGAGGCAATGGGGACGACGACAATGCGCGCCTCTCGGCCCCCCGCCAGATCGACGAAGCGGCGGAGAATGAGGCGGCCACCTAGCTTATCCTCGGCGCCGCCGACAGCCACGAGAGGACCGCGCGTGGTATCGAGGCTACCGTAATTAGAGGGCATGCACGCTCCGACGAAGGTGGAATGAGTCGCTACTTGGGCCACGCGACTCGCCAATTATAGCCGAGACGCGCGCGGTGGGGTAGAAGAGTCGCCCCCAGCCCGTCGAGGGCTGGAGGCGGTTGCACTTCTATTGCTGGGCGCACGGCCAATGGCTGCGCCCCCTCTAAAGTCGATACGTTCGCCCTGGGTCCACTACACCTGGCTGGTTTGCTGCTTCTTACCGCGACCAAACCAGGTGCGCCACTCCTTGTTCTCCCACACCACCAGGATTGGAGCGGCGTTGAAGATCGAGGAGTACATGCCACTGGTGACACCGAGGATGAGCCAGATCACGAAATGGCGGATAGTCACGCCACCCAGTAGCGCCAGCGCCGTCAGGGTCAGCAGCACCGTTAGCGAAGTATTGATGGAACGCGCCAGGGTCTGCACGATACTAAAATTGACCACGTCCTCGTAAGGCTCGCCTCGGTAGCGGATACGGTTCTCACGAATGCGGTCGAAGACCACGATAGTGTCGTGCACCGAGAAGCCGATGACTGTCAGCAGCGCCGTCAGGAACAAGGCATCCACCTGCCAGCCCAGGAAGTGGCCCACGATGGCCGCGAGGCCTACCAACACCAGCACATCGTGGAGCATGGCGATGATGGCCGCCACGCCGTAGCGGAAGGGATGCGGAACCTTGCGGAACGCCCAGGCAATATACAGCAGGATGGCGAGCGACGCCGCCGCAACAGCGCCCGCCGCCCGCTGCGCCACCGCCGCACCCACCGACGGCCCGACGTTGACGAACTGTTGCTCCGTGAACTCGCCGTACTGGCCGCGCAGTTCCGAGTAGATGGCGAGCTTCTGCTCCTGGGTCATCGGTGCGGTACGGATGATGACCGAGTTACCTTCGGAAGTCTGCACCACGGCGTCGGGGAAGTCCTGCGCCGTCAAGGCATTCTTGATGTCGCCTGGCTGGATCGCCACGGTGGGGTTGGTGAACTGAATCTCAATCAGCGCACCGCCGGTGAAGTCGATACCCAGCGGCAGCCCCCATAGAATCAGGGCTAGCAGGCCGGGGATGATAGTCGCCAGCGAGATGCCGAAGAAAAGGTAACGCTTGCCAACGATGTTGAACATGGCTTCCTCCCCTTTGTACTAGAACCCGAAGAGGGTCTGGAGGTGGCCACTGGCCTCCGCCGTCGACTCGTCGAGGTCCCACAGGCGGCGGGTCAGGCGCAGCAGCGTTCGGGTCACGACAATCGCTGTGAACATGCTGACCAGAACACCCAGGGACAGGGTGACCGCGAAGCCCTTCACGACACTCGCGCCGAACTGCGAGCCGAACCAGAACAGGATGGCGCAGGTGATCAGCGTCGAGATATTGGAGTCGCGAATGGACGGCCAGGCGCGCTGGAAGCCTGTCTCGACGGCGGCCCGCAGCGGGCGGCCCTCGCGCAGCTCTTCTCGCATGCGCTCGAATATCAGGATGTTGGCGTCCACCGCCATGCCGATGGATAACACAAAGCCCGCGATACCCGGCAGCGTCAGCGTCACCGGAATGAGCTTGAACAGGGCCAGCGTGATCAACCCGTAGATGAGCAGGGCGATGGTCGCCAAGAAGCCCGGCAGGCGGTAGTAGATGATCATGAACAGGGCGACAGCCGCCAGGCCGACGATGCCCGCCACGACGCTACGGCGCACCGAGTCCTGACCGAGCGTTGGGCCAACGGTGCGGGTGTTGACAACTTCCAGGGGAACCTTCAGCGCACCGTACTTGAGCTGCAGCGCCAGGTTGCTTGCCTCTTGCTGGGTGAAGTTCCCCTCGATCTGACCCGCGTCGCTGATGACCGCATTGACGCGCGGCGACGAGATTACCTCACCATCCAGCACGATGGGCATGATCTTGCCAATGTTCTTGGCGGTATACTCCGACAGGCGGCGCGCGCCTTCCGGTGACGTCTGGAAGGTGACGATGGGGGCGCGAGTGCGCGAATCGAACTGCATCTCAGCGGCGCGCAGATGCTCACCCGCGATCACCGTGGTGAAGACCGGCTGGCCGTCGGCCCCTGGCTGCGGTGGCTCCTGGCCTGCCTGCCACACGATGGGATACGTGGTAGTGACCTTCGTGCCAGGCGGCAGGATGGTATCGCCCGCATCGACGAACTCCAGACGCCCCGTCTGCCCAAAGGCGGCAATGGCCGCATCAGGGTCACTGAGGCCGGGCAGTTCGACAACGATCTTGTCGTCGCCCTGGATCTGAATCACCGGCTCCGAAACACCCAGACCATTGACGCGGTTTTCGATGATGAAGCGGGTCGCTTCCAGGTCTTCCTTGCTAGGAGGCTGACCGTCAGGTGTCTTGGCTTGCAGTAGAACTTGCAGCCCGCCCTGAAGGTCCAGACCCTCATAGACCTTGATATCCCGCGCGGGAGTGCTAAACGGGCCGAACTGGAACTGAAACTGACGCTGGTCCGGCATGTCAATCCAGATGGCGATTAGCGTGATAATCGCGATGAAGATAACGGTCGCCCAAAATCGGCCATTACTGCTCATTGCGGGGCTACTCCTCCTAACGATTCCGGGATGGACACACGCGAACGCCGCCACAGACACACCGGGCTGGCCCGGTTCGTGGATGGCGGCGGCGCGCGCGGAAGATTCCACCACAACCCAAAGTCAACGAATTATAGCCTCGCCGGAAGGCAGGGTCAAATCATGCCTCATGGCTCAACGGCCCGCCGGCGACGATGGCCGCCCCGATGGCCGCGCCCCCGCGCACCATCCAGCCGCCATCGGCCACTCGCGCCCCCAGAAACGCATACACGACATCGCGGTCGGGCGACGCCCAGGCGACACACCCCGACGCCCCCGCGTGCCCATATGACTCAGGACCGGCCTCGATGGGCGCCCAGTGGGGGGTCTTGGCGTCACGCAACTCCGGCCCTAAGCCCCACGGACTCCATTCCCAGCGCAGCACGCCCGACTCGCCGTGCAGGTTGCCGACCTGGTTGCGCACCGCGTCGGCGCGGGTCGCCGGGGCCAGGAAACCGCTCGGCATGGCCTGGAACGCCCGCAGCAAGGCCAGCGCGCCGTCCACCGTCGTCACCAGGCCCGCCCAGGGGAGCGCCAGGGAGCGCCAGAACCAGGAGTTAAACGGCTCGCGCTCCGTGCCGCGATGGCGGCCGCGTACGTCGGCGATGCGCGCCGCTGGGCGAGGCGGCTCGTCGCCCAGGTAGGCTTCAATCCCCAGCGGGTCGAGGACCAGATGGCGTAGTGCGGTCGGGAAGGGCAGCCCTGTCTCCCGTTCCACGGCGAGGGCGAGCAGGCCATAGCCAACATTGCTGTAGACGACGACCGTACCGGGCATCTCGTGCAGAGGTGTCGCCAGGCAGATCCGCGCCAGCGTCGGCCAGTCGAGGCCGGGCGCGTACGGGGCGGCGTTGGGTGCGACATCCACCGGCAATCCGGCGGTGTGGCACAGGAGGGCGCGCAGCGTCACGCCATCTTGCGCCGCCTCCGCGTCGGGCAGATAGCGAGACAGCGGCGCATCGAGTATGAGCGCGCCCTGGTCCTTGAGGCGCAACACTACCAGCGCCGTCGCCAGCTTGGTGATGGAGGCCACCGGGAAGAGGCTGTCGCGGGTAATGGGGACGCCATCGGCGTCGTGCCCAACCAGCAGCATCGACGTCGGCCCGCCGCCTCGTACCACCGCCAGCGCCAGCCCCGGCACATGGTAGCGAGCCAGGGTCTCGTCGACCACGCGGCGGATGGAGGGGCTTGCCAGGTCACTCATGCGCGTCTGGTCCTATGGGCCTAGGCGAGGAAGAGGCCTACTGCGATCCACGCCACGCCCGCGATGGCCGCCGTGACAAGGAAGCTTCTATGGCGCGTCTTGTGGTTGAAGGCAGCCATCCCCAGCGCGCCGCCAAAACAGCCACCGGCAATCATGAAGCCCAGCAGCACGAGTTCAGGAACCCGCCACTGATCCGCCTTGGCGCGCATTTTGTCCCAACCGAATAATACAAAGGTCGCTGTCCCCAGGCCGATCAACCATGCCCAGTACCAGGACATACCCAGCGCCTGCCGTAGCACAATGAAGAGCAGCAACGCGGCAATGGCGGCGACGACAGCCGCCGTGGACTCGAGGAACAGATTGGATTGGCGCTTATGAGTCGACATGGCTTGTCCCTTGTGCGCTGGCCTGAGCGGATGAACGAGAATCTGTCACTTCTGGCTGCCTACCCACCGCCGGGCCAGTTCCAGGGCCTCGTCGCGCGTGGTGGCCTGGCCCGTCGCCGCTGCCTCGCGCAGCCGTTCCAGCAACTCACCGAGGCGCGGGCCGGGCGCCAGCCCTAGCGCCCGCATCAGGTCGTGCCCGCTGACCAGGGGCGGCGGTGTCACCACCGGCGGCGGCTCCTCGGCGTAGAGCAGGTCGAGCATACGAACCGCCGTCGCCAACACAGCATCGGCGCTCGACAGGTCATCAGCGTCGTCGGTCTTGCCGCGATTGTCGGCCATGGAGAGGAGAAGAATATCAGCCGCTGCATCGCCGCTATCGCGGAAATAGCGATACTCGGAGCGCGCGCTCACAGCCTTCTGGGTGGCAAGAAAGAGGGGGCGGAGATGATAACGCACCACTCGCCCCAGGTAGGCAATCTCGCGGGCGCCTAACCGCAGGTCGCGCCCGGCGCGCTCCACCATCTCCGCCCCCACGACCTCGTGGCCGTAGAAGTGGACGATACCCTGGGCATCGACACTGCGCGTCGCCGGCTTCCCGACATCATGGTACACGGCGGCAAACTTGAGAACCGACCACTGGGGCCGCCTCCCTACCGGCTCCTGCGTCAGATGGGCGCGCAGGGCCTCACGGTGGGGGGCCAGGGCCGCCGCCGCCTCGGCGGCGGGGGTGGCTCCTCCCAGGCTCAGCGCGCCCAGAACGCCTTCCAGCTGTGTCAGGACGGCCAGGGTATGGTCGAACACGTCCCAGGCGTGGGGGGGGCGCTGCGTGACGCCCTGGGTCGCGGCCAGGTCGGGCAAGGCCACCGCCAGTACGCCCAGGGAATCCAGGGCGCGCAAGGTCGTCGCCGTGTCGGGCAGCATCAAGATACGCCACAGCTAATCGCGCACCCTCTCGGCCGACACCAGCGCTAGCCGTGGCGCATCTCGCTGACACCACGCCGCCGTCTCCGCATCAAGGGCGCCGCCTAGCTGGGCGGCGAGACGCGGCGCGCGTAGCAGGCGCGCCGGGTCATCGCGAAACGCTCGCTCCGAGGTGGCGCGAATCACGCCTGCCGCGAGGTCCGACCGGCCACCTGTCGGGTCGATGATTGTGGGCACGGCCGCTGACCAATCGGCGACGGGCATCGCCATTGCATTGACGGTGAAGTCGCGCAGACGCAGATCGATGTCGAGGGCGTGGCCACGCTGCCGCGCCACGTCGATCTGGTCAGGCCCCACCACGACCCGGGCCAGGCCGTGAGCCTCGTCAAGGATGACATACGCCCCACCGAGGTCGTCGGCCAGCCGCCGCGCCAGGCGCAGCGCGTCGCCATCCACCATCACATCCAGGTCGTGAACCTCGCGGCCTAGCAGCCGATCACGTACCGCACCGCCAACGAAGTAGGCGGGCGGGCCATCGGCGAAGAACGTAACCACTCGCTGCGCGAGGTCCACGCGGCTACCCCTGCCTGGCCGCCACCACCACCAGATCGGCCACCTCGTCAGGATGGCGGGCCACCGCGATACCCGCTGCCTGGAACGCCGCGATCTTGTCCTGGGCGCGACCCTCGCCGCCAGAGATGATGGCCCCTGCGTGGCCCATGCGCCGCCCCGGCGGGGCGGTCTGCCCGGCGACGAAGCCGACAACGGGTTTCCTGACGTTCTGAGCGATGTACTCAGCGGCGCGTTCTTCGTCCGTCCCGCCAATCTCGCCAATCATAACAATGATCTCGGTGGCAGGGTCTTCGTTGAACAGCTGGATGACATCAATGAAGTTGGTTCCCTTCACCGGGTCGCCCCCGATACCCACCGCCGTCGTCTGACCCATGCCCTTCTGGGTCAGGGCGAACATCACCTCATAAGTCAGCGTGCCCGACCGCGACACGATGCCCACCGGCCCCGGCGTAGCGACATGGTTGGGGATGATACCGACCTTCGCCTCGCCCGCGCTGATGAGGCCTGGGCAGTTGGGGCCGAGCAGTCGCACCCCCTTGCGCTCGAAGTAGTGAGCCACCTCGATCATGTCCAGGGTGGGGACGTTCTCGGTGATGCACACGACGAAGCGCACGCCCGCGTCGGCGGCTTCCAGCATGGCATCGGCAGCGCCGCCAGCGGGCACGAAGATGCACGACGTGTCCGCGCCGGTCTCCTTGACTGCGTCGGCCACGGTGTTGTAGATGGGCACGCCCAGCGCTTCCTGGCCGCCCTTGCCCGGCGTCGAGCCGGCGACGACCTGCGTGCCGTAG
>CAZJJF010000104.1:9087-11029 GCA_964546245.1 uncultured Anaerolineales bacterium | reverse complement strand
CACGGCGGGTCGAGGTAGTCGGGCGCGAGCCGTTCAGCCTGGGGCGCGACCTGACCGGCGCGTTCGTGGCGCGGAACGAGGCCCGCGTTGGAGTGGTGCGGTTGGCGGCGTCGCTCCTGGCGGCCGCGAGGCCGGCCGCTGATCGCGCGCACGTGGCGACGCTGTGGGTCAAGGGCGAGCCGACTGCGCTGCGCGTGGAGCGGGCGGCCTGGGCGGACGCGGCGGGCGGGGTGAGGGTCAGCGGCGCGTGGCCCACCGCTGCCAAGACGGAGGCCGGGAGTGGGAGTCGGCCAGCGGACGAGGCCCCGCTGGCGCTACCGGGACCGCGCTGGACGCGGCCGGTGGCGGGGTTGCCGGGGAAGCGATAGCCCACCTTGCCACACCGACGGCCTGGTTTTGCGGTGACTGATACAACGAGTAAACTTGGTGGAGAGGGTGTAGCCATAGCAGGCGCCACGATGTCCATCCCTCGAAGCGACCGATGCTTTGACTGATGGTCGGTGTGCGGCCAGACTCTAGAGCTTCGTTTCCCAGGAGAATCCCATGTCGGTTGCCCCACCCCAGGTTGCCAGTGAGGTGGTCGAGAAGGGGCCGCTAGCGCGTGCGGCAGCCCGCCGCCTCGCCTTCACCAGCGCGCTCCAGCGCAATGCCGCCCTGGACGCCATCGCCGCCGCGCTCGTCGCTCGTCAGGCGGAGATTGTCGAGGCCAACACTCTGGACGTGGCGGCGGCGCGAGAGATGGGCGTTGGCGAGGCGATGCTGGGCCGCCTGATTCTGACGCCCAAGAGTGTCGCCGCCCTGGCCGAGGATGTGCGCCACGTGACCGCCCTGCCGGACCCTATCGGCCAGACCGAGGACATGCGCACGCTGCCCAACGGCCTCCAGATAGGGCGTAAGCGTGTGCCGCTGGGCGTCATCGGTGTTATCTACGAGTCGCGGCCGAACGTCACGGTGGACATTGCTGCACTTTGCATCAAGTCGGGGAACGCGGCCCTGCTGCGAGGCGGCAAGGAGGCGCAGCATTCAAATCGCGTGCTGGCCCAGGTCGTCAATGATGCTTGCCTTGCGGCGGGCCTGCCCCAGGGGAGTGTGCAGCTGATTCGCAGCGCCGATCGCGCCCTGGTGCGGGAGATGCTCGAGGCACGCGACGTGATCGACCTGCTCATTCCACGCGGTGGCGCGGACCTGCACCGCTTTGCCATCGAGCACGCCAAAGTTCCGGTGGTGACGGGTGGTATCGGCGTGGTGCATATCTATATCGACGCGGCAGCGAACCTCGACCAGGCCATCCCCATCTGCGTGAATGCAAAGATTCAGAAGCCGTCGGCGTGCAATGCAGTGGATACGTTCCTTGTGCATCGCGCCGTGGCCGACCACTTCCTCCCGCGCCTGGCCGAGGCCATGCAGGCGGAGGGCGTCGAGTTGCGGGTGGACCGGGCCGCCCTCGACGTAGTGGGCGGCCACCCCAATGTGCGGCAGGCTACGGAGCATGACTTCGGCTTCGAGTTCCTCAGTCTGCGGGCGTCGGTGCGCGTGGTGGACGATCTGGATGAGGCCCTTGACCACATCGCCATGCATGGTGGGCACTCGGAGGCGATTCTGAGTGAAGACTACAGCGCCGTCATGCGTTTTCTGAATGAGGTGGATGCGGCGGCCGTGTTCGCCAACGCCTCGACGCGATTCAACGACGGTGGCCAGTTCGGCCTGGGGGCCGAGGTTGCCATCAGCACGACGAAGCTGCACGCGCGGGGGCCGATGGGCCTGAAGGAGCTGACCAGCTATAAGTGGGTCGTGCTGGGCCAGGGCCACATTCGTCCCTAGCCGACGCCGTCCGTGGGTACGTCATCGGCGGCGAGTCCGTGGGCGACGGCCGGCCGATAAACCCAGTTGTCGAGACGCCATCTGAGGCGTCTCGACAGTCACTTGTCGATAGGTGAGAGAC
>CAZJJF010000104.1:1847-9077 GCA_964546245.1 uncultured Anaerolineales bacterium | reverse complement strand
CAAGCCGCAGTACGAGTTGGACAGCGCCGCCAGTGGGCTGGCGGCCTATCGCGTGGTGTCGCTGGAAGATCTGCGCCGCGATCCGGTCGTGAAGGCGTTCATCCGCCGCGCGAGCGAGCAGTTGAAACTGATCGGCTACACTGAGCATGGCGAGCGGCACGCTACTCTGGTCGCCAATATCGCCCATAACGTTCTCCAGCGGCAGGGCCGCTCCGAGCGCATGGCGGACATGGCGGCTATGGCCGGCTATTTGCACGACATTGGCAATGTGGTCCATCGCGAGCATCATGCCCAGACGAGCGCGCTCATTGCGTTTGACGTGCTGCAGCGGCGGGGTATGGACCCCGTCGAGATGGCGATTATCATGGGGGCGATTGGCAATCACGAGGAGGAGCGGGGGGATCCGGTGAGTGAGGTCGGGGCGGCGATTATCATCGCCGACAAGGCCGACGTGCATCGTAGCCGTGTGCAGAATCCGGATCCGGCTAACTACGACATCCACGACCGGGTGAACTACGCGGCGACGCGCTCCTTTGTGCAGGTGAGCGACGACGGCAAACGCATTGGTATCCACATCGAGATCGACACCCACAGCGCGTCTATCATGGAATATTTCGAAATCTTCCTCAGCCGTATGGTTATGGCCCGCCGCGCGACTCACTTCCTGGGCGCGCAATTCGAGCTGGTCATCAACAGCGTCCGTCTGTACTGAAGCCTGGCGTCTCGTCCGCTGCGCATGAGGGCGGGGGTTGCGGCGCCGGATGGGCCGCGACCCCCGCCATGCGAGTACCAGGCCTCGGTGGGTAGGCCGCAAACCCCTGACGATTTACGGGAACGCGGCGACAGTGGTACAATACTTCGTATAGATTCCCCTCAATGAGCACAACAACAAGGACTGGGCCGCGAATGAAGGACTTTATCACCCTATCCCAATTGACACCAAGTGAGTTGAAGCATCTGCTGGACCTGGCCGTCGCTCTCAAGGCGAGGCAGAAGCAGGGCCAGGGCGAGCCGTTGTTGAAGGACAAGACTCTGGGCATGGTTTTCCAGAAGCCATCGCTGCGCACCCGCGTGTCCTTTGACATGGCAATGCTTCAGCTGGGCGGTCACGCGCTGTATCTGTCGCCCAACGAAATCCAGCTTGGCAAGCGCGAGAGTACTGGCGATGTGGCGCGGGTCCTGAGCCGCTACGTGGATGCCATCATGGCGCGCGTCTTTGCCCATCAGGATGTGGTGGACCTGGCGTGCTACGCATCCGTCCCTGTCATCAATGGCCTGTCTGACTACAGCCACCCTTGCCAGGGTCTCACTGACTTGCTGACGATCTACGAGAAGCGCGGTTCCCTCGCCGGGGCGCGGCTGGCTTATCTTGGCGATGGCAACAATGTGGCGACTTCGCTGATGTATGGCGGCGCGCTATCGGGGATGCATGTGGTCGTCGCCAGCCCGCCGGGCTACGAGCCGCCGTCCGCCGTGGTCACGGCGGCGCGCGACGTAGCGCAGGCGACGGGCGGCAGCATCACGGTGCTTCATGACCCACGCGAGGCGGCGCGCGGCGCGGACGTGTTGTACACCGACACCTGGGCCAGCATGGGACAGGAGGGCGAGGCGGCCGAGCGACGGGCCATCTTCCCACCCTACCAGATCAACGCGGCGCTGCTGCGAGAGGCGGCTCCCGATGTGTTGGTGATGCATTGCCTACCCGCCCATCGCGGCGAAGAGATTACGGATGATGTGATGGATGGCCCGAACTCAGTAGTCTTTGACCAGGCCGAGAATCGATTGCACGCTCAGAAAGCGATCCTGGTGGAGTTGCTAGGCAAGGTGTGATGTTGTGGAAGTGTTCCAGAATCTGCGCCTGACGGCTCAGTGGGCGATATCGACTGTCGATATCTTCACAGTTCTCGATGTCGTCCTGGTTGCGCTGGTGTTCTACGGCCTGCTGTTCTTGATTCGCGGCACGCAGGCGGTCCAACTCTTGCGCGGAATGCTCCTATTCATCCTGATCATCGTCGTTCTGTCCAACGTGTTTCAGCTGCGTGCTTTCAACTGGCTGCTGCGGCTGTCTTTCCCCGCACTCCTGATCTCGATTCCGGTCATCTTCCAGCCGGAGCTGCGGCGTGGCCTGGAACGCCTGGGACGCGCCGGCCGCTTTCTGACGCCGGCAATGGGCGAGATCACGACGCCGGGCGTGATTCAGGAGATCACGCGCGCCGCGGCGGAACTCTCGAATCGGCATCACGGCGCGCTCATCGTGCTGGAACGAGACACAGGCTTGCAGGACATCGCCGATACGGGCAAGAAGCTCGACGCGCTGGTGTCTGATGACCTGTTGCTGACGATCTTCTTCCCCAAGACGCCACTTCACGACGGCGCGGTCATCATTCGCGGTAATCGTATTCTGGCGGCGCGCTCCGTCCTACCCCTGGCGACAGGGCGCGAGCCGGATAGCCACCTGGGAACGCGCCACCTGGCAGCGATTGGCCTGACCGAGCGGACAGATGCCATTGTGATTGTCGTGTCGGAGGAGACGGGCATTATTTCCATCGTGCGCAATGGTATCATTCGCCGCCGCCTGGATGAGGGCCAGGTGTCGCGCCTATTGTACCGCTGGTATCAGACGCAGACCCAGGCCAGTCCCGATTGGTTCTCGCGTCTCCTGCACCCCAACCAGAACGGGCAGGCCAGGTCCGCGCCGCCCGCTGATGAAGGGCTGCCGCCCGACGATGAGGCAGCCGTGGAACAGCCAACGACGACGGGGAGGTCTGACGGGTAATGCGAGCCTGGCTTGGTAACGCGGGGTCCATTATCCTGGCAGGGCTGCTGGCGGTGATGGTGTGGTTCGTGGCTGTGAACGAAACAAACCCCCTCCAGGAAGGGGTCTACCCGCCCAATGGTGCGCCCATTGAAGCCATCAACATGCCAACAGGGCTGGAACTGTACGGCGGCCTGCCGGATCGTGCTCAGGTGCGGTTGTTAGCACCCAAGTCGTTCTGGGATGACATACCATCGGCCGATTTCCGCGCCTTTGTCGATCTCAAGGACCTGGAGCCGGGCATTCATAGTGTGCCGGTCGAGATTGTCTGTGCCTCGTGCGACGAGAATCGGGCGCGCATTGTGAGCGTTACCCCCAAGCAGGTCGCGGCGCGCCTGGAGGCAACCTCGAAGCGCGACATGGAGGTCCAGCTCAACATCATCGGCGAGGCGGCATTGGGCTATGCCCTCCAGCGCCCGATCATCACACCGCCCCAGGTTACGCTGCGCGGCCCACGCTCGGCTATCGACTCGATTGCCAAGGTGCAGGGGGCCATCATTGTCAACTCCGCCCGCGCGCCTATCGAGCGCAGTGTAGATGTCTTTGCTGTCGACAAGAACGGCGATGAGGTGAAGGGCATCGCGATTGAGCCGCCGCAGGTGGCGGTGCGTATCCCGGTCGAGCAGGAGCAGGGCTTCCGCGATCTGGCGGTCACGGTGGTACGCGACGTCCAGCCCTCGACAGGCTACTGGATCAGCAATATCACGGTCGATCCGCCGACGGTGACGGTGAACGGCCCACCGGCCTTGATCAAGTCGCTGCCCAATTCGCTGCAAACGACTCCGCTGGTCGAGCGGGACGTGACGCAGAGCTTCCAACGACGCATGCCGCTGGTCGTGCCGGATGGGGTGACGCTGGTGGGGCGATCAGACCCGTCCGTGCTGGTCAAGGTCGATGTTGAAGTCGAGCGTAGTGGCCGGACGATTGAGAAGACGCCCGAAATCCGGAACCTGGCGCCTGACCTGATAGCCAGCGTTGCGCCGCAACGGGTACAGGTGATTCTGTCTGGGCCTATCCCTGAGTTGCGGAAGCTCGACCCTGACCGCGACGTGAATGTCGTGGTCGATCTGGCCGGGTTGGGGCCAGGCGTGTATACCATTACCCCCCAGGTGGCAATCGCGCCGGACGGGTTGCAGAAACGGTTGGTGCCGGACCGGATGGAGGTGACTATCTCGGCCGGCACACCGACACCTCGTCGGCCGTGACCGGTGGCGGGCGCGCTGTCAGTGGGAGCTGATGGTGCGCAGAATGCGACCTTGCTCATCGACGACGACGCGGACGATGCACGTCATCCGACCTGCATCTAGCTCTACCTGAGTGCGGAAGGTGTAGATCATCTGCCCCGCGCTCTGTCCGCTAGTCGTCGAGGGGGCGACGCCCCGCATTTCGGGGAAGCGGCGCGAGACATGGGCCATCACGCGGCGTGTGACGGCGGTCGTGGTTGGCAGTTTGCGGGCGCTGGCTCCCGATGTGGCGGTCATAGAACCTCCTTGCGGCGGGCCGACCGGGGAGCCGGCCCGCCGCGTCCTGTCCTTCGCGCGATAGATGAGCGGCGGCCGCAGGGGCAGCGAGCATCCGGGCCGCCTGTGAGGAGATGGGTTGACCGTGGGGTCGGTCAAGCCCAGGCTTGGCTCACCGGGGATTCGCGCGGTCATCATGGGGTTGACTGTCCCGAGGAACGGTCGGTAGAACCGCCGCCGGCCGCCTCTTCCAGAGCGGCCCTACCGGCCGTTCCCCTGATCAGTCAACCGCGCTGCCTCTAGCCGACGGCTGCCATGCGCTGGGGCGCGGATTCCGTGCGTCGCAGTGCGACCAGGCTGCTCGCGACGAGCATCACTTGAGCTTTGCCTGCCAGGCGTGGGTCAATCAGAATCCCGAAGCGAATGTCGGCGTCGGGCCGCGCGGCAGCGGCGATGACGTCGACGGCGGCCTGCGCTTCCAGGATGGGCAGGTCAGGGCCGCACGTAATGTTGACCAGCACGGCCCCCGCGCCGGCCACGGCAATGGGATCCACGAGGGGGCTGGCGAGGGCGACGCGGGCGGCCGAGATGGCGGCGTCTGGTCCGCGCCCCTGGCCGATAGCCAGAAGCCCGGAGCCAGCGCCGGTCAGTAGGGCGCGCAGATCGGCCAGGTCGAGGTTGATAAGCCCTGGCAGGGTAATCAACTCCGAGATGCCCTGGATAGCTTGACGTAACACGTCGTCGCCCACCCGCAAGGCCATGTCAAGGGTCAGGTTGCGGTCGGCCAGATGCGCCAGGCGGTCATTGGAGACGATGATGACCGTATCCGCCGCTTCTCGTAGTTGGGTGATGCCATGCTCAGCCGCGCGCTGACGGCGAGCGCCCTCCCAGAGAAAAGGCCGTGTCACCACCGCGATGGTAAGCGCGCCCATCGAGCGCGCGACCTCGGCAATGATGGGCGCAGCGCCCGTGCCGGTGCCGCCGCCCATGCCTGCCGCGACGAACACGACATCTGCCCCTGCCAGAGCCTTGCCAATATCCTTACGGCTCTCCTCGGCGGCCGCCTCGCCGCGCGCTGGATCACCGCCGCAGCCCAAGCCTGCCGTGGCGATAGGGCCGAGGCGCAGACGAGTCCCCGCTTCGCTACGTTCCAATGCCTGGCGGTCGGTGTTGGCGGCGATAAACTCTACACCGCCCAGGCCGAACTGAATCATGCGGTCAACGGCATTGCCGCCGCCCCCGCCGACGCCGACGACCTTGAGCATGGCGGGTGGGGGAGGGGTGACTTTGAGGCTCATCTGCGTCTCCTTCTTTTTGGGCCGGCATACGGCCCACCGCTACGTCAGCGCAAAGCCGAGCTGGCTCAGCGACTCGGCCAGGTCGCCGCTTTCTACAGCGAGGCGACTCGTCAGTTCATCCCACGTTGCCCGCGACCAGATTTCCAGGCGGTCGCCCGCCCCCACGATCACGGCCCCATCGCCCAGACTGGCATAGTGGCGTAGGGCTTCGGGCAGGACCAGCCCGCCACGCGCATCCAGCGTCAACGCGCTCGCGCCGCCGAGAATGAGGCGCATTAGCCCGCGCGCGACGCCGCGCGTGAGCGGCAAGGCGCTGATAGCGCCTGCGATGCGCTCCCACTCCGCCGCCGGGTAGATGAACAGGCAGCCATCCAGACCCCGCGTGATAACCAGGCCCTGGGCCAGGTTGGGCCGGAAGGGGGGCGGCATGACCATGCGTCCGCCCGTCTCTAACGCCTGCTCGAACTCTCCGTAGAACATACTCTCATCCGTGCGCCATCACCAGCCTGGCGATGGCGCCGTCGGTGTTGAGGGTTACTCGAACCAGGTGGCGGAAAGGTCGGTGGTCCGCGTCTTCCAGCAGCGTGAGAGTCAGGGTCGTGCCCGCTGGGCTGCTGCCCTTACGATGCAGGCGCGGTGTGACCTGAATGCGCACCGGTCCCAGGTCGGGCAAGCGCGCTCTCACGTCACGCTCGGCGCGCCGCAGGGTCTCGGGGGTTGGCTCGACCACGGGCGCTCCGAGGTCAAAACTGGGAACCACGGGGCGGCCGGGAGCGGCCGCGGCCGACGGCGACACGGGGGCCTGGTCCGCCGACGGTGTGCGGAACGGTCGCAGGGATGGGTCGCCGTAGAGGACGAAGGACAGAACCGCCTTCTGGTCCTCGGTATCGATATACCCCTGGCGGCGCAGCATTTCCTGGCTGAGGCCTAATTTCGCCTGCCGAAGCGCCTCGCCGAGGGACAGGCCGCCGCGCAGCCGCTGCCAGAAGAGCAGGGCCAGTTGGTCGGTGGCCTGGAGCGGCTCGGCCAGGCCGCCATAGGCGATGGCGGTCGAGCCGACGACGGCGACAGCGTGGCTATCCAGAAGGCGGAGAGCCATGCTGTTGGCCGCGCCCTTGCCCTCGATGTGAGCGCCGTAGCAGGCGGCGCTGAAGACGATCAGGCGTCGCCGAGGCGCTGCCGTCAGCTGATCCGGCGACAGGGCCAGTGGGAAAGCGGCGTAGTCGGCGGCTAGCAGTGGGTCACGCTGCCCATACCAACTGGCATGGTCCTTCAGCCCGTGCAGGTTGAAGTAAGCGGGGCTGAAGGTCTGGGCCGAGATGGGCGGCGCGACGGTGTGGTCCAGCGGTGGCGACATGCGCAGCCGCTGCGGGTTGTCAATCGCCCCATAGACGACACGCGCGGCGTGCCGCCAGATGGAAGCCGTGTAGCCGAGGGCCGTCGGCGTTTCGGCCCGCAGGCGGGTTGCCCAGCGTGGGGCACGGGCGGCGACGTGGGCTTCGGTCGTGGCCCGCACCAGGCGCACGAGATAGGCCATATCGCCGCCATCGGGCAACCGCCCCACGGCCCGCTGTGGCTCCAGGGGACGCCCCCCGGCCAGGGGCGCGTCCGTCGCCAGCGGGCCGTTCACGCGCAGCGTGGCGGGCCGGGCCCGCCG
>CAZJJF010000104.1:0-1837 GCA_964546245.1 uncultured Anaerolineales bacterium | reverse complement strand
CCGTCGCCCGCGGGCCGTCGTCGTCGTCGCTAGGGTTGCGAGCGACGCCGAAAGGGACGAGATCAGGGCCGCCGATGAGTAGCACACTCGCGGTGGCGGGCGCGACACTCTCCAGCCAGGCGGCCCAGGCGGCCGCGCGCGTTGTCTGATCGAGCGGCTCCACGCCGACGGCCGCCGCGCTCACAGGGTCATCGACGTACAGCAGGCTGCCGCCGGAAACCTGCGCCAACTCGACGAGCGCCGCGTCGAGGCTACGGAAGGCGGACGGTCCGTACTTGGCTTCCACCGCGCCCCGGCTGGCGAGAATGAGGTGGTCAGACAGGGCGGGCCGCCTGATCGCCGGCACCAGACTGAGGGCCAGGCGGTCGAGGACTGCGCGCGTGCTATTCAGGTCGAGGTCCGTGGTTGGAGCGGTCATCAGTCCCTCGCGTGCCGGCGCTGATGGCGATCTAGAAAGCTGAGCGCGCCCACGGCGGCCATCTGCCGCAGAGCCTCGGTCTGGCCAGGTTGCAGCCGCAATGCCGCGCGGAACATCTCGGTAGCCTCTGAGTAATCCTTGAGGTGCTTCAGCGCCAGCCCCGCGCCCACATAGTGGGTAGCGTCCTGGGGGGCGCACTCGATGGCCTTGCGATAGGCGATGAGGGCCTGGTCGTGGCGGTTCTGCGCCTCGTAGCAGCGCGCCAGGTCAGCGTACACGGTGGCCTCGTCGGGGGTCAGGGCCACGGCCCGCCGGAAGTGGGCCGCGCTCTTCTCTAGATTGCCCAGGCGCAGGCACAGGCGGCCCATCAGCAGGTGGGTCTGCACGTTGTCGGGCGCGGCCACCACGGCCTGCTGGTACGCTTGCAGGGCCTCGTCGAGGCGGTTCTCGGCCTCATAAGCCTGGCCCATCTCGGCGTACACCTGGGTGGTCGGCGCAAGCTGCACGGCGCGGGCCAGGTAGCGTAGGGCGTCGTGGGGATAGCCCAGCCGCCGCGCCAGGCGTCCGGCAGCAACTAGCTCATTGACATCGGGCGCAATCTCCACAGCGCGCTGGTACTCCGATAGGGCGTCTTCCAGGCGTCCCTGGCGCTCGTAGACCTGGGCCAAGGCGGCATGGGTGGGCGCTGAGTTAGCGTCCAGGGCCAGCGCCGTCGCGAGGGCCGCCTCGGCCGCCACGGTGTCGTTGTCGGCCAGGGCCGCCGCCGCGTAGCGCAGATGATATGCCGCCTGCCCAGGCTCCATAGTGCAGGCAGCTTGCAGCGCCTCGCGAGCGCGAGTCGAGTCGCCAGCAGCCAGGTAGATATCGCCTAGCTCTGCCCGCCACTCGGCGCGCGTTGGGTCCAGAGTAAGGGCCTTGACGAGGGTGTCGGCTGCCACGTCGTTCTGGCCGAGGTCGCGGTAGACGCTTGCCAGCGCGTGCCAGTAGCCCGCATCCTTTGGGTCGCGCTCGGCGGCGCTGCGGTAGGCGCTGACCGCCGCGCCCGGTCGCCCCGCCGCGAGCTGCGCATCGCCGAGGCGAGCGTACCAGGCGGCGCGGTCCGACTCGGCGGCAACGGCCTGGCTGAAGGCGCTGATGGCGTCGTCGGGGCGGTTGGCGGCCAGCAGCAACTCACCCAGAGCAAAGGCATACTTGCCGGCCGCCTGGCCGGGCGCCAGTTCCGTCGCTTTGGAGGCGGCGGCCAGGGCATCCTGGGACTTGCCGGCCGCCGACAGGGCCTGGGCGAGGGCGGCAAGGGGCGCCGGATCTTCGGGGGCGAGGGTCGTGGCGCGGCGCAAGGCGGCCAGGCTGGCCGAGGTGCGGCCCAGCGCGCCGAGGGCCTGTCCCAGATAGCAGAAGCTCATGGCGTCGTCGGGGTCC
>CAZJJF010000103.1:0-11048 GCA_964546245.1 uncultured Anaerolineales bacterium | reverse complement strand
CTCCGTCTGCTCCTTGTAGTACTCGTCGCGATAGATGAACATCACGATGTCGGCGTCCTGCTCGATGCTGTTGTGAGCGACAATGTTGCTGGCGACGAAGTTGTGGAGGCTGTCGACCGTCATGTCGTAGACGTCCGCCTCGCCGTCCGGCGCAATTGCGACAATCTCGTCCCAATAGACGTCGCTCGCTGCGAGCCTGGCTAGTTCATCGGACACGACGACCTGGGCCACCCGTCCGGCTCGCTCACGACTTAGGTCCTGTTTGTACAGGGCTGTCCCACAGTAGGCGTTACCCAGGCTTGCCTGCATCTCGCGACTTGTCAACCCTGCTGTATGCATCGCAGGTACTGCGACCTGCCGCCAGACTTCGCGTGGGATCACATCGCGGTTAGTGTTCGCCACTCGGCTATCGAGATGCGCCTCAATAGCCGTTTGGTGCAGGACCTTCGTCTCGCCCAAGCCGCCAACGGTGTCGAAAAAGCGGTCAATGTCGTGCTTACCGCTGACGGCAACGTGGAACTGGTCGCGTCCCTTGCCCGACTGAGCATGGCGCGAGAGGCGGGCGTTGATGCCCAGCCGTAGGAGGAGCGACTGGACGTCCTGAGCCAATCGAGCGCTGCTGGATGCGTAGTACACGTTGGCGTAGTGAGACTTGCCCTCGCTCCAATGGATGCAGCCGTCGGTAGCCCAAAGATGCCGCAGGAAGCGGGCAACGGCGGCGGTCGGCTGACGGAAGACAGCGTCAGGAACACGCTTCTCGTGGGAACGCAACCCAAACACTCCTAGCTCTCGCAGCCAGGCCGCCACCGGATTGCCAACGCCATGTGTCAGATGTTCAGTCGCGGACAGGTACACCTGATACCAGGATCGCTCTTGGCGAATGCGCGGCTCCACCGCATCCCTGAAGATGTCCGTTGCCAATTGGGCCACTATCTCGGCGAGGGCGTGTTCCCGAGTCGTGTACTGGATGGCGTGGCGGGGCAGTGTGCAGCCGTCACCGATCAGATGGCCGAGGAGCGCCAACTCAGCATCGCTCATGCTCGGCTCCTGGGGTCCCGGTAAGGTGCGTGGCACGGCCAGGCGTTGGCCAACGGCCAGCTCGTCCAGCCGCCGCCAGCCCTCGATAGTCAGGAACTGATGATTGGCCGTGGCGCGAATCTCCCGGCCCAGGCGCGTGGCAAGTCTGAACACAGGCTTGCGCCCCGTGCTGAAGGCGTGGGTGACGGGCTGCGGCTCCAGACGCCACGTGTCGGTGTTCAGCGCGAGAACGTTGAAATCCTGTTGGCCGACAAGCTGCTCGATGGGTCGATAGATGCCCTCGTCGGGTAGGTAGATCAGAGTGTCTCCCGCCAGACAACCCGACTCGCGCAGATCAGACAGCATCGGGCGGCGGTCGTGGCGGCTCTCGACGGCGCGCGACAATTGCGACGCCGCCACGACGGGCACGTTCAGCTCGCGGGCCAGTTCCTTCAGCGCGCGCGAGATGCCAGAGATTTCCTGCACGCGATTCTCCATGCGGCCGCCGCCGTGCATCAATTGCAGATAGTCGACGACGATGAGACCCAGCGGCCGCTCGGCGTGCAGCCGTCGCGCCTTGGTGCGCATCTCCAGCGCCGTGATGCCCGGCGTGTCATCGATGTAGATGGGAGCCTGCTCCAAGCGCCCCATCGCCTTCGTCACCGCGCTCATCTCGTCGTCGCGGATGAGGCCGGTGCGCAGGCGGTGCTGGTCGATGCCCGTCTCCCCCGACAGCAGACGCTGCACGAGTTGCTCCGCCGCCATCTCCAGGCTGAAGATGGCAACCGGGTCGCCGCTCATCGCCGCGCTGTGGGCAAAGCTGAGCAGCAGGCCCGTTTTTCCCATACCCGGCCGCGCCGCCACGATGAGCAGGTCCGAGCGCTGGAAACCGCCCAACAGCTTGTTCAGGTCAGCGAAGCCGGTCGGCACACCACTCACCTGACCGCGATGGTCTTGCAGGTATTCGAGCTTGTCAAAGTACTCGTTCAGCACCTGGCTGATGGGGGTCAGGTCGCGAGTCAGGCTGCGCTGCGACACAGCGAAGATGATCTGTTCGGCCTTATCCAGCGTCGCTTCGACCTCGTCGCTCTCGTCGTAGGCGATCATGGCGATGTCGCTGGCGGCCGTGATAAGGCGGCGGCGCGTCGCTGCCCGCTCCACGATGCGCGCGTAGTGCTCGATGTGAATCGAGGTCGGGACAGCGTTCAGCAGCGAGGCCAGGAAACTCGGCCCGCCCACGTCATCCAGGCGACCATCACGCTCTAGCTCGGCGCGCACCGTGAGAAAGTCGATGGGTTCGCGCCGCTCGTACAGCGCCATCGCCGCCTCGTACACCCAGCGATTCTTGTCACGGTAGAAATCGTCGTAGCGCAGGAAAGAGGCGATGCGGATAATCGCCTGGGAATCCAGCAGCAAGGAGCCGAGGACGGCCTCCTCGGCCTCGATGTTGAAGGGAACGATTCGATCGGCGGGTACGCTCATGGCTTCAGGCATCCGTCCCTGGTCACGAGGCCAGAACTCTTGTTCCATTATAAGGCAAGGCGCAAGGGGAGTCAATCGAACAAAACGACCGGCGGCGAGGGCGCCACCGGCCATGCGTCCATCAAGGGCAGGGTCGCTTACCGCTTGCGCGGCGGGTCTTCCTCGCCCCCCAGGTCGTCCAGGTCAAGGGTTTCCAGGAAATCGCGGAAGACACCCAGGTCCTGCCCCCCCTCCGCGCCGCCTGGCGCGGCCGGAGCAGCCGGTTCCTCGTCGCTCGGCGAGATGCCCACGCGGTCCATAATGCTGTCGGCGACGAAGATGGGCGACTCAGCCCGAATCGCCAGGGCAATCGAGTCGGAGGGGCGAGCGTCTACCTCGATGCGGCGGCCGTCCTGGTCCAGTACCAGGGTGGCGTAGTACGTGTCATCGCGCAGGTCGTGAATGTAGACATGATCCAACGTCGCCCCCAGGTCCTCCACGATCGACTTCAGCAGGTCGTGAGTCATGGGGCGCGGGACGTCGTGGCCCTGGAGCTTGAGGGTGATGGCATCCGCCTCGGCGTGTCCGATCCAGATGACGAGCTGGCGATCGCCGCCGCGCTCCTTCAGCACGACGATACGCTGCTGACTGACGAGGCTGACACGGATGCTATCAACGGTAACCTCAATCATCCCAGACTCCTTTCCAACACGCACTAACCACAACCTGGCGAGATTATAGCATAGTCTCGCTGACGGCACAAGCAGCCGCGATATTTGCAGGCGGCGCAGGGCGGGGCTATAATCACACTTTCAGTGAGCCTTCCATAGAGGATGTTAGGTTATGCCTTCGTTTGACTTCGACTTTCAGGGCATCTTCGAGCGCATCAGCTCGTTCTTGCAGGTAGCCGCCCTCCTAATGGGCGCGCTGTTCGCCGCCTTCTGGGTAGCGATGATCGTGTGGACCTTCCGCGACATTCGCGCTCGCTCGCGCGATGTCTTCGCTCAAATCCTGGCCGTACTCCTGGTCGCCCTCATCCCGATCATTGGCCTGTTGCTGTATCTACTCATGCGGCCCAAGGATACCCTCGCCGAGGCCTATGACCGCGCCCTCGAAGAGGAAGCGCTGTTGCAGAGCCTGGAGGACCGCGCCAACTGCCCCAAGTGCCACACGCGGGTCGAGAAAGACTTCATCCTGTGCCCCGTGTGCTACACGGGCCTCCGGAAGCCCTGCATCGAGTGTGGCCGCCTGCTGGCGCTGGAATGGGACGTGTGCCCCTATTGCGGCCACGCCTCGCAGCCCGCCCCCGCGCAACCGACTCAACCCCTGACCGCGCCGGCCCCGGCCCCGGCGACAGTCGCGGCCACGCCCGCGCGTCCGCCCACGGCTTAACCCCACCTGACCGCATACCTACCCAGTTGACATGTCATCGCGCTCCCAGCCTGGGAGCGCGATGCTTTCTTGAGCCAGCCACGCGCGGCTATTCCTCATCGACGACCTGCACCCGCAGTGAGTTGGTCTGCCCCGGCATGCCGATAGGCAGCCCCGCCGTCATCACCACCATGTCACCCGGATGGATGCAGCCCTCGGCCCGCGCGCCGGCAATGGCCGAGTGAATCAATTCCTCCTGGCTCTGTGAGATAGGAATGATGAGGGGCTGTACCCCCCACACCAGGGCCAGGCGGCGGGCAATGGCCGGGTCGAAGGTCGTGCCGATGATGGGCGTTTCCGGCCGCCAGCGCGCCACCGCCTGAGCCGTCGCGCCGGCGGCCGTGGCAGCGAAGATGGCCCGCGCGCGCAATTCCCAGGCCACCTCCACCGTCGCCTGAGAAATGGCGTCGGTAATGGAGGCGGCTCCAATCCGACCCACCGCGTGGACATTGCCCTCAAAGTCGATGGTCTTCTCCGTGGCCTCGGCGATATCGGCCATCGTCTCGACGCAGGCCACAGGGTGCGCGCCGATGGCCGTCTCCCCCGACAGCATCACGGCGTCGGTCCCATCCAGGATGGCATTCGCCACGTCGCTGGCCTCGGCGCGAGTCGGGCGTGGGTTATGGGTCATCGACTCGAGCATCTGGGTGGCCGTGATGACCGGCTTGGCAGCCAGGCGCGCCTTGCGGATGATCATCTTCTGGGCGACGGGCACACGTTCCAGCTCCATCTCGATGCCCAGGTCGCCGCGTGCGACCATGTTGGCGTCGGCGGCGGCAATAATAGCGTCGATATTTTCCAGCGCCTCGACCTTCTCGATTTTCGCGACAATGGGTAGACGGTGGCCCGCCTGGAGCATCGCGTAGCGCAACTCCTGAATGTCGCGCGGGTGACGCACGAAGGATATCGCCACATAGTCCACGCCCACGCCCAGGATATACGCCAGATCGCGCCGGTCGCGTTCGGTAAGGGATTGGAGGCTGGCTGTCACGCCAGGCAGATTGACACCCTGGTGCGAGCGCACCGGACCGCCGTGAACGACCTTCGTCGCCACGCTATCGGACGTTGTGCCGACGACGCGAAGCTCCACGTTCCCGTCACCCAACAGAACGCGGTCACCGGGCCTGGCGTCGTGGACCAAGGCCGGGTAGGGAGCAGTGACCCGCTCAGCGCTGCCCTCGATATCCGAGATGGTCAGGGTGAAGGATTGCCCCGCCTGGAGCATCGCCGTACCGCCCGCGATGCTACCGATACGCAACTTGGGGCCTTGCAGGTCAGCGAGGATCGCGACGTGGCGCTTGAGGTCAGCGGCGGCGCGGCGAATGCGCTCGATGCGGCGGCCATGCTCAGCATGCTCGCCGTGGGACATGTTGATACGCGCCACATTCATGCCCGCCAGCAACATGGCGCGCACAACATCTTCACTCTCTGAGGCCGGTCCGATCGTGGCGACAATCTTGGTGCGTGGCATACCCTCTCCTACCCTCGATCCCAGGGCCGCCACGAGATTATAGCACGCCGGTCACGCCCTCATCAAACCCCCAGGGCGCTGGACAACTGCGCCCCGGCCATCACGGAACGCCCACCTGGCTCGCCGTCTGTGCAGCGCGCTGGCTACGCCGCTGGCCGCGCTTGTAGAGCCGCATGTAGCATCGGGTGCAGTAGCCCTTGGCATAGTGAGGCGTCGTTGTAGAGTGGCACTCTCGGCAAGAGTCCCACTTGCGGGCCCACCGTCCCGTCTTGAGCATGGTTCCCCCTTGTGGACCGCGTTGGCCGCCAGGTTACCCGACTCGTATCGCGCGCCCACAATTTGTCAGGATATTTTGCGCATTATACCATACTCCCACCGCAAGCGCAACGCACCGTACTCGCGCCACCTTCGCCATGCCCCAGGGTTCTTGCCAAGGGGCGGCATGCCTGACATGCATACATGCATAGATGCACGAAGTCGAGGCCCCTCGCTCCCCCTTTGCTGCGTTCAGGGCTGCGGCGCTCGTCAGGCGGAACAACTTGGCGAGAACCCGGCAACCCACCGCACCAGGCCTTGCGCCCTCATGGGGTTTGGCGTATACTGAAACCCTGCCGTATGCCAGTGGCAGAGAGGAGCAGCGGATGACCGACTCTGAGCGCCCAGACCCAACGCGCCACGAGCCTGTGCCGGGCGATTCAACGGATGAGGAGTTGACCTGGTCCCCCCAGGAGGCGCCCCTCGTCCCGCCCGACTGGATGGTTGGCCCTATCCCACCGCCGGCCGCGCCGCCGGGTCCGCCCTCGGCCGCCGCCCCGCCGCCTGCGATGGAGGAGGCGACCGGCTCTCCCTACGCGATCCAGCCCGCCGCGCCTGCGCCTGGCTCAGCCTACCCCTATATCGCGCCCCCTGACTACAGCGCACCCCCGCCGGCCCCCGCCTCTCGCCCGCCCTTGGGGCTGGCCTGGCTATGGTGGCTTGCTGGCGGCTGTGCCCTGCTGCTGCTGTGCTGCATGTGCGTCGTGCTGCTGAGCCTGGTCAGCGTCGCCGTCAGCCTGGGGCCATCTCGCTCCAACCCCGCCCCCGCCGCGCCCACCGCGACGCCGCGACCGCCCGCCTCCGCCAACCCCTCCGATGCCCCCGCCGTCGAGGCGATGCCGGCCCGCCCGAGCAGCGGCCCCATCGGCCAGGCCGCGACCGATTTCACCGTCACGACCCTCGACGGGCAGACGATGAAGCTCAGCGACTTTCGCGGCCACCCTGTCGTGCTCAACTTCTGGGCCTCCTGGTGCGGCCCGTGCCGCGAGGAGATGCCCCTCCTGTCCAAGACCTACGAGGAACAGAAGGATAGCGGCCTGATCATCCTGGCCGTCAACATGCAGGAGTCGGCAGCCACCGCGCGCCGCTACGCCGAACAGAACAAGCTGCCCTTTACCATCGCGCTGGATGAGAAAGGCGAGGTGTCCGGCCAGTACCGGGTCCGTAGCCTGCCAACTACCTACTTCATCGACGCCGAGGGCGTCATTCAGAGCTGGCAGACCGGTACGCTCAGCAAGATGCTCCTCGACCGCCACCTGGAGCGCATTCGCTAGTCGAGTCGGCATGTACCAGTCCTACGCCGAAGTCTTCGCCGCGTCGCCCGGCCACCGCGAGTATAATCAGCGGCTGGCCGACTTTCTACCCGATCTGCTGGACCGGTTCGGCGTCCAGGCCGGGGACGTGCTGGACGTGGCCTGTGGCGTTGGCGATCTGGCAATTGGCCTGGCGCAGCGCGGCTATACCCTCACGGGCGTGGACCTGGCCCCGGCCATGATTGACATCGCCCGCCAACGAGCCGCCGCCGCCAATGTGGCCGTGGGCTTCGAGGTCGCTGACATGCGCCGCCTGCCCGATGTGGCGGCCTTCGACCTGCTGCTGTGCTTTGGCGACAGCCTCAACTACCTGCTGACCGCCGCCGACTTCCGCAAGACCCTCACCAGCATGCGCCGCGCCCTGCGCCCCGGCGGCTGGGCCATCTTCGACCTGCTGACGGCCTACGCCGTGGCGACCTACTACGCCGACCAGGCGTACATCTTGCAGAACAGCGACGAGGTCTTCGAGGCCCACGAGAATGACTACGATCGCGCTCGCGAAGTAGGCACGCTGACCGTCACGGCCTTCGTCCGTCGCCCCGATGGGGCGTACCATCGCGTGCGCGAGACGCATCACCAGCGCGGCTACGAGCCGGAGCGGGTGCAGCGCTGGGCCGAGGCCGCTGGCTTCACCGACCTGACGTGGTTCACTGACTGGGAAATCGCCGAGACGATGGACGAGGACGACAGCGAGCCGACCCGCGTGTTCTGCATGGCCCGCGCGACAGGCGGGACGCCCGCGCCATGAGTGTCGCGCGCCCGCTGATCGTGGGACTGTCTTCGGGGGCTTTGTACCCCAACGTGATGACCGAAGACGCGCTGACCATCGCCGCCGACCTGGGCTTTTGCGTGGTGGAGTTGTCCTTGCAGACGGTAGGGGAGTATCATCCCCTGTTCCTGGCCGAGATTCAGAAACGCGCCAGCGATTTGGGGCTGACTGTCTACGCGCTGCACATCCACACCAGGCATTATCATTTCTGGTCCGACTATCGCCGTCGCCGCGACGAGGCGGCGGCCCTGTTCGCCGAGGCGGTGCATATGGCGGCCAGCCTGGGCGCGCGGTGCATCGACTGGCACGGTCTCACCCAGGCCGAGATCAAAGCCGGTGTGACCGTCGAGACCTTCCTCGACACGGCGGCGGCATTGGGCGAACGCGCCGCGTCGGCGGGGGTGGTATTGTCCCTCGAGAACGTGAGTTGGTGCTGGATGCGCGGCGCGGCAGAGATCGCGCGCGTGCGGCAGGCAGGCGCGCCGGTCGGCTTCACGTTCGACCCCTTCCAGGCCGCCGACGCCCAGAGCGACCCCCTCGCCATCGTCGGCGCGATGGGGGATAGGGTGACCAACGTCCACGCCAGCGACTATGCCCCCGGCCGCCGCCACCTGCCGGTCAGCGAAGGCAACCTGGACTGGCACGCACTACTGAGCGTGCTCCGCGCCACAGGCTACGGCGGCCCGCTGATTCTCGAAGCGCCGCAGACGGGGGGCGAATCGTTCATCATGCAGCGACGTTATCTAGAGGGGATTAGAGATTAGAGATTTGGAGGCCGCATGCCCCGTGTCAATGTCGATGGCCGCAGCATGGACTATACCGAATATAGTCTGCACACCGGCCCAGTGCCGCTGATTCTGCTGGCGGAGGCCGACGAGTGGTGGAAACCCGTGGCGAAGCTGATGCCGTGGGACTATTTCATCGCCGAGCTAGCCTGGACGGGCGACCCCGACCAGGTGGCGCGCGACACCCTCGACTTCGCTCGCGCCATGCGCATGCCCTGGCTGCACATCGCGGGCTACGGGGCGGGGGCGCGGGCCGCCCTCCTGGCTGCCGCCGCCGCACCTGACCGCGTGCGCTCGCTGAGCCTCATTGCGCCCGCCGAGGGCGTCGTCAGCGAGGAGCGCGCCCTGCCCTGGCAGCAAGTGGCGGGCCTGGCGACGCCGACCCTCATCCTGGAGCCAGAAGGCGCGTCCGACGTCATCAAGGCCGTGGATGATCGGCTGCTCGAGAGCCTGCCCAACAGTCAGCCAGAGCTGATTCTGGACTGGCGGCTGCCCATGAGCAGCGACCTGGCTCATCGCCTGGGCGCGGCCATCGTCACCCATATAGTCAGCGCCTACCTGGGCACGTCCCCGGCCGGCGTGACAATCCTGCGCACCGACGCGAAGAGCGCGCGTTGAGAGCGACCCTGTTCATCACCTGTCTGACGGACCTGTTCTTCCCTGAGACGGGCGAAGACGTGGTTCGACTGTTGCGCCGCCTGGGCGTCGATGTCACCTTCCCCAAGGACCAGACGTGCTGCGGGCAGCCCGCCTACAACAGCGGCTTCCACCAGGACGCCCGCGCCCTGGCCCGCCACCTGGTCGCGGTCTTCGAGGATAGCGAGCTCATCGTCTCGCCCTCCGGCTCCTGCGTGTCCATGCTGCGCGAGGCCTACCCCCGCCTGTTCGCCGATGAGCCGGCCTGGCAGGCCTCGGTCAACGCCCTCGCTGCGCGCACCTACGAGTTGAGCGAGTTCATCGTCGATGTCCTGGGGGTCGAGGACGTGGGCGCGCGCTGGTCAGGCACGGTCACGTACCACGACTCGTGCCACACGGCGCGCAGTCTGCACGTCCGCGAGCAGCCGCGCCGCCTGCTGCGCCATGTCCAGGGCCTCGAACTGGTCGAGATGGAGCATGCCGACTTCTGCTGCGGCTTCGGCGGGACGTTCGCCGTGCGCATGCCCGACATCTCAGGGGCCATGCTCGACGAGAAGATCGCCCGCATCCAGGCGGCGGGCGCGCCGACGGTCGTCACCACGGATGCCGGCTGCCTCATGAACATTGGGGGTGGCCTGCGCCGCCGGGGCGTGCCCGTGCGCGCCCTGCATCTGGCGAACGTGCTGGCGGGCCGTGAAACGTGATGCGTGGTGCGTGAAATGTGAAGCGTGATGCGTGATGCGCGGACCCAAGTGGACCTCTTCTCTCGCTTCACGCATCACGTTTCACATCCCAATAACCCCTTCACCTGGAGCGAGTTTCCGATGCTCGACCACGGCTACCCAACCGACACTTTTGACGACAGGGTGCGGCGCGCCCTGGACGACGCCACCCTGGGCGCGTCGCTCCAGACGGCCACTGAGCGCTTCTACGTCGGTCGGCGCGCCACCTGGCAGGAGTTGGGCGACCCCGACGCGGTGCGCCGCCAGGCGCGCGCCGCGCGCGAGCGCGCGCTAGACCACCTGGACGAGACGCTGACAACCCTGGCCGCCAACATCGAGGCGCGGGGTGGGCGCGTCCACTTCGCCGTGTCCGTCGACGAGGCGCGCCGTATTGTCCTCGCCATCTGCCGCCAGGTCGATGCCAAAATCGTCGCCAAGTCCAAGTCGATGCTCACCGAGGAACTTAGCCTGAACCATGCCCTGGAAGCAGCGGGCATCCGCGTCGTCGAGACCGACCTGGGCGAGTGGATCATCCAGCTCGCGGGCGAGACGCCCAGCCACATCATCGCCCCGGCCATCCACAAGACCAGGGCGCAAGTGGCCGAGCTGTTCAGCCAGGCCCTCGGTCGGCCCATCTCCCCCGACGCCAGCATCCCCGAACTGACGGCCATCGCCCGCGAGCAACTGCGCCAGGTATTTCTCAGCGCGGACGTGGGCATCTCCGGCGTCAACTTCGCCATTGCCGAGACGGGTACAGTTTCCCTCGTCACCAACGAGGGCAATGGCCGCTTCGTGACGGGCGTGCCGCCGGTGCACATTGCCATGATGGGCGCCGAGAAGGTGGTCGGCACGTGGGAAGAATGGGCCACGGCGCTCAAGCTGCTCACACGCTCCGCGACGGGGCAGCGCATCTCGTCCTCCGTGTCCACCGTTACCGGCCCACGCCGCCCCGACGACGCCGACGGCCCCGACCAGTTCCACCTGGTCATCGTCGACGCGGGCCGCACCAAGATTCTGGGTAGCGCCTTCCGCGAGTCGCTGCTGTGCATCCGTTGCGGCGCGTGCCTCAACGCCTGCCCCGTCTACCGTGAGATCGGCGGCCATGCCTATGGCGGTGTCTACTCCGGC
>CAZJJF010000102.1:5279-11083 GCA_964546245.1 uncultured Anaerolineales bacterium | reverse complement strand
GGTCATGACGCGCGGCCGGCCCTCGCGCCACAAGATGAATTGCAGGACACGGCGGCCGCGGCGCCCGGCATCGGTCATCGCGTACACGGGCGGCTCCACAACCCACCCCTCCGTCAGCGCGTTATTGAGCGCCGCGTGGTTGTCGAGATCAGCTGACATGACGACCATGTTTCGCCTCATTAGCTCGCCAAAACGCCCAGGGCGTGCAGCGACCGAAGACGCCTTCCCTGGGCAGCAAAGAAGGTCAGGCTACGCTGGCGCGGCTTGCCTCACCTTCAGTATGGGGATATCCAGTTAACCGCTGTTTAAGGCCGTGTTAGGGCCATGCTAAATACCTGTTAAGGCGAATTAATGCGGGCCTCACCTCAAGCCGCTGGGAGGGTGAAATAGAACGTCGCGCCCTGGCCCTCGTGACTGGTCGCCCAAATATGACCCTCGTGCGCCTCGACCAGATGGCGGGCGATGGCCAGGCCCAGCCCCGCCCCCACACGGCTGGACCGCTCGCGGGCGCGGTCCACCTTGAAGAAGCGCTCGAACACTCGCGGCAGGTCGCTGGCCGCGATGCCTGGCCCTTCGTCGGTGACCGAAAACAGCACGTCGTCCTCCTCTGGCGGAGGCAAGCCGGCGGGCTGACATCGAATGACAATCTCACCGCCGGTGGGGGAGAACTTGACCGCGTTGTCGAGCAAGTTAGTCAACACGCGCTCGATCTTGTCGTCGTCGGCCAGGACGCGCACCGCCGGTTCGACCGCCATCGCGAACACAATGCCCTTCTGCTCGGCCTGGGGTCGCAGGCGCGCTACAGCTGTGTCGATTAGATCGCTGGCGTCGCACGCCGCCAGGCGCAGCGGCAACCGGCCGTCCTCGATCTGGGTGAGATCGAGCATGTCATTCACCAGGCGCGTCATCGCCCCCACCTCACCCGAAATCGTCGCGACCAGCGGCGCGACATCCGGGTCGTTGGTCGTGGCGGTCAGGGCATCACAGAGCAGACCAATGGAAGTAAGAGGGGTACGCAACTCGTGGGAGATATTGGCGACAAAGTCGCGCCGCGCCCGCTGCAAGCGGCTTAGTTCCGTCGCGTCCTGAAACGCAATCGCCGCCCCGGCATTGCTGGGCACAATGTGGACGTTGAACAAGCGCCCGTTCCATGCCAGACCCAGGTCACGGGCGCGCCCATCGGACATCGACTCAGCGACAGCCGCGTTCACGTCGGCATCGCGCACGATCTCAATCAGCGTCTGCCCGTAGGAACCGCCGAAGGTCGTAGCGGCCAGGTCGTTCATCGTGACCACGCGACGCCGCCCATCGACGACCATCAGAGCATCGTGAGTCGCGCTGCCGAAGCCGGCCAGCTGCTGTCCCAGCTCCCCGACGCGCCGGGTGAGAACATCCCGCTCGCGCTGCAAGCGTACCGCCTCGCGCTCGGCTGCCTCGGCACGCCGTCTCGCCCGCCGCACCAGCGCCCACCCGCCAAGGACGACGGCCAGCGCGACAAGGGCCAGAGCCAGCCATTCCCCCTGCATTCGTGTCAGCCCTCGAAACGATAGCCTATACCGCGCACGGTCTGAATCCGTCGCGGGTCAGAGGGGTCTGCCTCGATCTTCTCCCGCAGCCAGCGGATATGTACATCCACAGTGCGGCTCGTGTCACCACTGTAGTCGTAGCCCCACACCCGTTCCATGAGCAGGTCACGCGACAGTACCACCCCCTGGTTGCGCATCAGTTCGGCCAGCAGGTTGAACTCTTTGTGGCGGAGGGTCAACTCCTCGCCGCGCAGCGTCGCGCGCCGCCGAATCAAGTCCAGGCTGAGGTCTCCAGACTCCAGCTTCTCAGCAGCGCGCCTGGGCGCACGGCGCAGTACCGCCCGCACCCGCGCCAGAAGCTCGCCCGAACTGAATGGCTTCGTCACATAGTCATCGGCCCCGCTCTCCAGACCCACAATCCGATCGACCTCGCCGCCACGGGCGGTCAGCATAATGATGGGCGTATCCCCTTCCTGCCGCAGGGCGCGCGCCACCGACAACCCGTCCAGCTTGGGCAGCATCAGGTCCAGAATCACCAGATCGGGCCGCTGCTCCCGCGCCATATGCAGCCCCGCCGCGCCGTCGTAGGCCGACACCACATCATAGCCCTCACGCCGCAGGTTGATAGCCAGGGCCTGCTGGATGACGACATCATCCTCGATAATCAGAATCCTGGTCATGCGCCAGCCTCAGTTCGACCAGCAAGGGTTGATGATCCGACGCGCACGTTGTATCGGCGACGACTTCGGCCATCACCGGCAGCAGGCCGCGCACAAATACGTAGTCAATAGCCTCCGCCCAACCGTCGGCGGTGCGCGCGCCTCTTGGTCCCGACGGGAAGGTGAGCCGCGCTTCACCCGACAATCCTACCGCCTGGGCCACATCCACCAGCCGCGTCCGTAGCCGCCCTATCTCAGGGCTATCCGGCTCGGCGTTGAAATCGCCCGCCAGAATCAGCCGTTCGCGCGCGCCCTCGGCCAGGGCCAGCGTCGCCCCGGCCTGGGCAGCGCGCTCCGTCGCCTGCAAGCCCCAGTGGGTGACCAGGACGGCCAGTGGTCCCCAGGGGCTGGCGAGCATGACACGCAGCGCCGAGCGCGGCTCATTCCACGGGTAGACGCGGCGGACGGCAGGCGCGATATGCACGCGGTTGGCGGCACGCCAGGCTCGCTCCGACCGCCGTAGTGGCCCTAGCCAGCGAAACCAGGGCTTCACGTCGGCAGGCAGGTAGGGCAGCGTGTGGGTCTCAGCGGCGTTAATGGGCCAGCGCGACAGCAGCGCGTTGCCATACTCACCGCCTTCGGGCAGCACGAAGGAGCAGCCAAAGGCCGACTCGAGGCCGAGGCGCTGGGCCAGCCAGGCTGGCTGGTTCACGCCCTGGGTGCGCGCCGCGCGCCGGTCCACCTCCTGCAAAGCGACGATGTCGGGGGCGAGAGTCTCGATGCGGCGCGCGACGGCTTCCAGGCCCTCGGGGTGGTGGCGTCCGGCCTTGATATTATAGGTCAGGAAGCGCAGCAGCGGCGCGTTCATGCCGGTGGCTGCACGGCGCGGCGCACGTAGCCATTGGCCGCCGCCAGGCGGCGCGCGGCTTCGGCGGCATCCACATCGGCCAGCAAACTGACCAGAGCCACCTTGACATTATCATCCGCGGCCGCCAATGCCGCGCCCGCTCGGGCGTCATCGGCGCCCGTGGCGCGGGTCAGGATACGCCGCGCCCGGTCGCGGAGCTTGGCATTGCCGGCGACCACATCCACCATCAGGTTGCCATACACCTTACCGAGCTTGATAAACGTGGCCGTGGTCAGCATGTTGAGAACCATTTTCTGCGCCGTGCCTGCCTTCATGCGCGTCGAGCCGCTGACGACCTCAGGCCCCGTGACAACCGCGATACCTACGTCCACGGCGGCCTCGATGGGCGTCGCCGCATTGTTGACCACACCCACCGTTGCCGCACCGCGCCGCCGCGCCTCCTCCAGCGCGCCCAACACAAAGGGCGTGCGCCCGCTGGCCGCCACGCCAACCACCGCGTCGTCGGGGCCAACGCCCAGCGCGGCTATCTCGGCCGCGCCCGTTGCCGCGTCGTCCTCTGCGCCCTCACTGGCGTGGAGCATGGCGCGTTCGCCGCCCGCCAGAATCGCCGTCACCTGATCCGGCCCCGCGCTGTAGGTGGGGCCACACTCGGCGGCGTCGATGGCGGCAAGGCGGCCGCTGGTCCCCGCGCCGACGTAGATGAGTCGCCCGCCCCGCGCCAGGCGAGCCGCAATGAGGTCAACGGCGGCGGCGATGCTCGATAGCTCGCGCTGGACCGCCTCGGCCACGCTGCGGTCCTCGGCATTGATGAGCGCCACGATTTCCGCGGCCGAGCGCATGTCGATATCGACGGTGGCCGGGTTGATGCCCTCGGTCGTCAGTTGAGCCAGGTTGTGCATACGTTACTCTCTCGCGTAGATACGCCGCATCAGCGCGGCGAAGTTATCACCGGGGGTGATCGCGCCGAGGACACGCGGCCCATGCGCGCCCGTGACCGACGGCAGATTACCCGGCCGGGCGTGGGCCGTCTCGTAGGCCAGGACAGCGAAAGCGATAGCCTCCTTGGCGTCGGCGGGCACGCCCAGGTCGTCGGAGCGTAGCACGACGCCGCCGGGCAGAGCCTCGCCAATCATCCGCACCAGGGTCGGGTTGTCGGCGCCGCCGCCACACAGCACGACTTCGTCCACCGCCCCCACATAGCGCGTGTAGGCGTCGGCGATGGATACAGCGGTCAGTTTGGTGGCCGTCGCGATGATGTCCTCGGGCGACAGGCCCCGCTCGCGGCCCCGCGCCCAGACGTCGGCCCCGAACTGGCGGCCGAACTGTTCGCGGCCAGTGGTCTTGGGGGGCGGCAGGGCAAAGTAGGGGTGGCTCATCAGCGCGGCAATCAGCTCGTCATCGGGCAGGCCCGCCGCGCCGAGCAGACCATCGCGGTCGAAGGGTTGCGCGCCATTCGTCGCGCGCAGCGTCGCGTCGTCGATGAGCATATTGCCTGGGCCAGTATCGAAGGCGAATACGTCCTCAGGCGCGCAGCCGCCACGCAGCACGGTGACATTGGCGATGCCGCCGATGTTCTGCACGGCGCGGGTGCGGGTTGGGTGGCGTAGCAGCAAGTAGTCGGTATAGCCAACCAGGGGCGCGCCCTGGCCGCCCGCCGCCACGTCCCGGGCGCGAAAGTCGGCCACCACCGTCATGCCGGTGCGCTCAGCAATCACAGCGGGCTGCCCCATTTGCAGCGTCGACTTCACCATGTCGTCGGCGCCGACAGCGTGCCACAGCGTCTGCCCGTGGGAGGCGATGAGATCAACCGCATCCAGGGTGATACCCGCTGCGGCGGCGGCCGCTTGCGCGGCCTGGGCGAAGCGCTCGCCCAGGGCGAAGTCGAGGGCCGTGAGCCGGTCGACGCTGCTGCTCTCCGGCCGGAACGCGGCGAAGATGGCGGCGCGCAGCTCGTCGGGCCAGGGCACGGTCACAAAGCGCAGCAGGCGGGCGCGAACGTCGGGCGGCGCGCCCTGGACATCTACCACCGCCGCGTCGATACCGTCGGCCGATGTGCCGGAGATGAGACCAATGATTACCATAGTTGTGTCTTCCCCTCGAGCAAGGACCGAGGACGACAGACGAATGACCAATGAGGAGTTCCCCCAAGGGAATCACACCTTGGTCGTTGGTGCTTCGTCTTTGGTCGCCTCTTCATACACCTGTTGGCGGAGGGCCGTGATGCCTGCCGCGTCGCGGCCGAAGTAGACGCGGTTGGTGAGTAAGACCAGCACAAGCTGGCGGGGCGGGTCTACCCATAGCGACGTGCCCGTGAAGCCGGTATGCCCAAAGGCAGCGTCCGATAGGCCGCGCCGTCGCCAGTCGCCCACGCCTTGCAGCATCCAGCCCAGGCCGCGCCGGTCGCCGTCCTGCTCGGCCTGGAGGCGCGTCATCTCGGCCACCGTCTCTGCCCGCAGCAGCCGCGTATCGCCGTATGCGCCGCCGTTGAGATAGGTCTGCCCCAGGACAGCCACGTCGGCGGCCGGCGCGAACAACCCCGCGTGGCCGCTCACACCACCCAGGCGACCGGCATTCTCGTCGTGGACCTCGCCCACCAGGCGACGCGCTCGCCAGCGGCAGACCTCGGTAGGCGCGATGCGCGCCCAGCGATCCGGCGGCGGGTTGAACATCGTCTCTCGCATGCCCAGCGGGTCGAGGACGCGGCGACGCAAGGCGACGGGCAGCGGCTCGCCCGTCAGGCGTTCTATGGCT
>CAZJJF010000102.1:0-5269 GCA_964546245.1 uncultured Anaerolineales bacterium | reverse complement strand
GAGCGGCTCGCTGGCGAGCCGCTCGACCGCCTGGCTCAGCAGAATCAGGCCCAGATCACTATACACCAGACGCGCGCCGGTCGGGTAGGCGAAATCGGAGGTCAGGACAGCTGCCAACGCCGCCTCGCGTGTCTTCAGGCGGTACAGGGGAGTCCAGGCCGGCAGGCCGCTGGTGTGGGTCAGCAGATGGCGAAAGGTGACCCGGTCGGCATCAACCGTCGTTGCAGGATAGTCGTAGCCCTCGATCGCGCCGGTCAGGGGATGCTCGAAGCGACCGATGACCCGCTCCCCGCTGAACTCAGGCATGACTGTCGCCACCGGCTGGTCGAGGCCCACGCTGCCCGCGTCCACCAGGGTCATGAACAGCGTCACGGTGTACAGTTTGGTAACGGACGCCAGGTCGAACAGGCTATCGGGCTGCGTGGCTCGCTGCTGCGTAGCGGGGTCGAGCCAGCCGTAGGCGCGATGGAAGACGACCGCGCCGCCCCGCGCTACCAGGATGACGGCTGCCGTGTAAACCCCGCCCGCGCCGGCCGCCACGGCCGCATCCAGAGCCGCCAGGGCTGGCGGCACAGGGCCAGACGGGCCGGCCGCGGGCCAGCGCAGCGTCGCAGCGGTCATACAGCCTTCAAATCGGCCAGGGCCAGCCGCACCGCACCATAGGCGGGCGAGTAGAGTGGCGTCACCAGGGCGGGTGTCGCACCCAGGCGGTCGTGCAGAGTGGCGCGTAGCGACACCAGCACCAATTCGCCCGCCTGGAACACGCCACCGACCAGGGCAATGGTCGCCTGGGCGGAGTCGATACCGAGACGCTGGACGACGGCCGCCGCGGCCAGGGCCAGTTGGTGGCCGGCTTCGGCGTAGATGGCGCGGGCAACCGGGTCGCCGCGCTGCGCCACCTCGGCGACAACCCGCGACAGGGCGGCAATCTTGTCGCGAGGAATCGGCGTCAGGTACACCTGGTCCAGGAGCAATTCAGGGCTGGCGCAGTCCCAGGCGGCGAGCAAGGCGGGCGTCAGCGCCGTGTGCGGGCCGCGCCCATCGTAGGCCCACAGCACAGCCTGCAAGGCGCGGCGGCCGATGTCGAAGCCGCTCCCCTCGTCGCCCACCAGATAGCCCCAACCGCTGGCGCGAACTATCCGCCCCCCGGCCGCGCCGAAGGCATTGACGCCGGTACCAGAGATGAGAATCACCCCCTCACCGCTCTCTGTCGCCCCCGCCAGGGCGATGCGCGCATCCTCCACGACGCGCACACGGCGCGCCAGGCCCGCCCCTTCGAGACGCGTCGCATACTCGGCTTGCAGGGTCGGCGTCGTCGCCCCCGCCATGCCAACGACGGCCGCCGCCGGCAGCGCCCATGCCAGCCCGGCGCGGGCATGGGCGGCGCGGGCGGCAGTCAACAGCGCCGCCTCGGCATCGGCCCAGGGAATGGCGCGCGGGTTGGCAGGCCCACCCAGACCCTCGCCCAATACGGTTCCCGACATGTCGGCCAACACACCGGTAACGCGCGTTCCGCCCGCGTCGAAGCCCATGACCGTCGTCATACGTGTTGCTCCGCCTGGTCGTAGGCAATCCAGGGTGTGAAACCGACCTTGCCATAGAAATCGATCAGGGTCGTCCAGTCGATGACGCAGCCCCGCGTGCCCCGCTCAGCCAGAACTTGCAGCCCCGCATCGAGAAGCGCCAGCCCCAGCCCCTCACCTCGCACGGCATCGCCGACGCCGATGGGGCCGAGGCCGCCGGCCGGCGGCGTCAGCGCGCGCCGCCAGTTCGTGCCGTAGGCCAGGTGGCGGGTAAAGGGTGAGTGGAGATGGGCGAAGCCCTGTACCGCGCCATCGAAGAGCAGGAGCATCAGGTCGTCCGGCGCGCCCCCGCTGGACAGGAATACGCCGATGTCGTAATGCCAGCGGCCGGGAAACTCGTGTTCCAGGAAGGTCAGCAGGTGCGGCGTGTCAGCGTGGGTAGCGGGGCGAATGTCCACCCGCTTGCCGAGGCGCGCTCGCACAGCGAGGGCCGCCGGATGCGGCGCGTAGGCCTGCAGATCCCGCTGCACATCCCACACCCGCCCCGTTTCGTGGTAGCCCCGGGCGAGGAAGAAGGGCAGCGCGCCCGTCGCCTCCGGTACGCCGCACAGCAGGGCGTTCATGTCGCGTCCCAGCAGCAGACGGCGCACGCCCTTACCCCGCAGGCGGTCCCCAGCCCACGCGAGCAGGCGGCTGCCGATACCCTGGCGGCGCACGCTGGGGTGGACAGCCAGGGCGCTGACAAAGCCTGTCGTGCTATCCAACCCCCTTATCGGCGACTGCCGCCAGATTTTGGTGACGACCAGACCGATTGGGCATCCCCCATCCCAGACCACCGTCGCATCGTCGCCGACAAAGCCGGCCGCGCGCCAGGTGCAATGCAGCCACACGGCGGCATCGATAGCAAAGGGCGGCCCAAGGGCGGCGTTCCACAGGTCAACGATAGCGTCTGTCTCGGAGCGCTGCAAGCATCGAAAATGCACGTCCGTTACCCCTTGACCGCGCCGACACGCAGGCCTTGCATGAAGTAGCGTTGGAAGGCGAAGAACACGATGAACACCGGCAGCGAAGCGATGGCCGCGCCCGCCATCATCAACCCGTATTCCGTCTTGAACTCGCTGGTATGAACGAAGCTGAGGCCGACCTGCAACGTATAGAGATCGGCTGAGCGGGCAACGACCAGGGGCCAGATGAAGGAGTTCCAGTAACGGGTGAAGCTCAGAATGGCGAGGACGCCGATGGCGGGCGTGCTCAACGGCACGATCACCTTAGTGAAGATCTGCCACTCGCTGGCGCCGTCCACCCGGGCGGCATCCTCCAGTTCGGTGGGCAAGGTTTGAATGAACTGCTTCATCAGGAAGATGCCCAGCACATCGGCCAGGCCGGGTAGGATGATGCCAGGGTAGCTATCGGTCAGGCCCAGGCGAGTAATCAGCAGGAACTGCGGCACCAGCGTCACCTGGGCCGGGATCATAAGCGAAGCGATGACGACAGCGAATAGCACCTTAGAGCCAGGAAAGGTGCGCTTGGCGAAGGCGTAACCCGCCATCGTGTCGATGACCACATGGACGGCGGTGCTGACCACGGCAATGATGATGCTATTGAGCGTCCAGCGCCACATCTTGGGCGCGACCGTAAAGATGCGCTCGAAGTTTTCCAGGGTCAGGGGCACAGGAATCAACGTCGGCGGGACCTTGATAGTCGCACTGGACGGGGTCAACGCCGTATTAAGCATCCAATACAGCGGGAACAGGCTAACGGCGGCGGCAGCCAGCAGGAACACCAGCGCCAGCGCCTTGCCTAGCCGCTCGCGCGTACCGCGACTCGTTCGGTGATAGGAAGTTGTTACTTCCATGTTCGCCTCGCTTGGCACACATCAGACGGGATACGATCCAGAACCACCCTGTCAGGTCCGCTGCAGCGGACCCGCCACCCGCGCCAGCCGTCCCCCGATCAGCGCGCCGGCCATGACCGCCGCCGCGAGCGGAGCGACTACGGTCAACACCAGTTGCAGCAGATCCGGCGGGCCAATGACATCATTACGCAACAAGCCGCGCAGCCCGAAAAAGGGCAACCACACCAGCGGTATGAGGACCGCCAGCCCACCAATCCAGCGACCGAGGGACACCCGCCCTGGTGCGAAGAGCCGAATGAGCAGCCCAAGCAATGCGCCACCGAGCGCGCCCGCCCATAGACCGACCAGCGCCGTGTTGAGCGCTATCTGCTGGGGCGGCCGTTCGGCCAGATTGTGGGGCAGCGCCAGACCAAGCAGCGGCGCAGCAAACGCAATCGCCACGCCAAACAAGGCGGCGAACACCACCCCTAGCAACGCGCCGTACGCGACGCCCTGCACAACAACTCGCACGATGTCTTCCCTTTCGCCCTTCGTCCTCGGTCGCCTCGGTCGTCGGTGGTCCGTCGTCGGTCGTCAATACTCCACATCCGTGCTCAGCCAGCGGAACTGGGCATACGACAAGGCGGCGATGAAGGCGAACAGAATCAGGGCCAGCGCCGCCGCCCGACCAAAGTTGAAGTCGCTGAACGCCGTGGCATAGATCATCTGCACCAGGGTCGTGGTCGAGTTGACCGGCCCGCCGCCGGTCATGATATACACGCGCTCGAAGACCTGGAACGCAGCGATGGTATAGATGACGCTCAGGTAGAGCGTCGTCGGCTTCAGCAGTGGGATGGTGATGGAGACCCACTTCTGGAACCAGCTGGCCCCCTCCACGTCGGCGGCCTCGTACAGGTCGCGGGGGATGGCGGCAATGGCCGCCGAGTAGATGACCACGCCGGTGCCAGGCGGAATGGCGATGGTACTGAGGATGATGCTCCACAGGGCGATGTTGGGATTGATGAGCCAGCCGATGGGGCCGATACCGAAGAGGCTGAGGAAGTAGTTCAGCACGCCGTACTCAGGGTTGAAAATCCACACCCAGACGAAGGCCAGGATGACCACCGACGTCACGTAGGGCAGGTAGAATGCGCCGCGAAAAAAGGACTGGAAGCGGAAAGACAGGGACTGGAGCAGCCCCGCGATGAGGAGCGAATACAGAATCCACACCACCACGACCACGGCAGCATAGATGACGGTGTGCTGCAAGGCCATCGGAAACAGGCGGCTGCGGAAGATGTCCTGGAAATTCTCCAGGCCAACCCATTCGGTGCTACGCAGACCGTAGCGCTGGAAGGCGAGCAGAATCGACTGCAGCAGCGGATAGCCGATGAAGATGCCGAACAGGATCAGGCTGGGCGCGATGAAGAAATAGTCCCAGCGATGCCTGCGCCACAACCTGTGGATGGTGCTCTCCGACCGACGGGTCGTGACTTTCGCGGTCTCCGCCGTCGCCATGCGCCCTCCTCTCAGGCCGACGAAGGACGAAGGACCAACGACCAATGGGCAAATCCCTTCGTCCCTGGTCCTTCGTCGTCGGTCGCCTGCCTACTTGTTCATCTTGTCCAGTTCAGCCTGGAACTGCGGCTGAATGGCCTTCATGGCGTCGGCGGGCGACTTCTGGCCGAGCATCACGGCCTGGAACTCGCTCAGCAGGCCGATGTTGCGAATCTCGTTGGGCACGGTCGTCGGCGGCTCGTAGACGCCATACTGCACCATGTCCTGGACCTTGCTGTAGGCCGGATCACCCTTGAGGGCGGTGTTGGATTTGCGGAAGCTAGGCGCGAGCTGGTAGCCCGGCACAGCCGCCGCGACCTCGGCGCCGGTCAGCCAACGCCCCAACTCGTGGGCC
>CAZJJF010000101.1:0-11105 GCA_964546245.1 uncultured Anaerolineales bacterium | reverse complement strand
GGTCGTCGGTGGTCGGTGGTCGGTCGACAACCGTGGCGGCGCTTCGCCAGCTCCACAAACGGCCGCAACGCCGCAGGGTTCGCCATGCTGACGGGGTTGGCGGCCTGGTGGGGGTCGGCGCCCATGAGGATTTTCTTGATGGGCACTTCCATCTTCTTGCCGTTGAGGGTGCGCGGCACTTCGGTGATCTCGATGATGTCGTCGGGGACGTGGCGCGGGGACAGGCTGTCGCGGATGCGGGCCTTGATGCGCGCCTTGAGGGCGTCGTCCAGGTCGACGCCGGGCCGCAGCACGACGAACAGGGGCATGTAGCCATCCGCGCCCATCGCCTCCAGGTCGATGACCAGGCTGTCCATGACCTCCGGCAGGCTCTCGACGACGCTGTAGAACTCGCTGGTTCCCATGCGGACGCCCATACGGTTGAGCGTCGAGTCGGAGCGCCCGTAGATGACAGCGCTGCCGCGCGGCGTGATCTTGATCCAGTCGCCGTGCCGCCACACACCGGGGTACATGGTGAAGTAGCTGCTCAGGTAACGCTGGCCGCCGGGGTCGTTCCAGAAGTAGATGGGCATGGACGGCATCGGCTGGGTGATGACCAGCTCGCCCACCTGATCGATGAGCGGGTGGCCATCCTCGTCCCACGCCTCGATGCTGGCCCCCAGGGCCAGGCATTGCAGCTCGCCCGCGTAGACGGGCAGCAGCGGACAGTCCTTAACGAAGCCGGTGCAAACATCCGTGCCGCCGCTGACTGACCCCAGCCAGATGTCGGGCTTAACGGCCTCGTACACCCAGGCGAAGCCCTCGGGCGGCAGGGGCGCGCCAGTCGAGCCGATGGCCCGTAGCGCGCTCAGGTCGTACTCCTTGCCCGGCTGGATGCCCGCCTTCAGGCACGCCACGATGTAGGGCGCGCTGGTGCCGAACAGGTTCATGCGTGTCGCCTCGGCGAGACGCCACAGCACGCCCATGTCGGGGTAGCCGGGGCTGCCGTCGTAGAGGACGATGGTCGCGCCGATGAGCAGGCCGCCCACCAGGTAGTTCCACATCATCCAACCGGTTGAAGTGTACCAGAAGAAGCGGTCGCCCGCCCTCAGGTTGGAGTGCAGGCTGAGTACCTTGAGGTGCTCCAACAGGATGCCGCCCTGGCCGTGGACGATGGGCTTGGGGAGGCCGGTCGTCCCCGACGAGTACAGCACCCACAGCGGATGCTCGAAGGGCAGCTGCTCGAAGCGTAACTCCCCCGCTGTTGCCAGCGCCTCATCCCACGTATGGACCCTCGGCCCGGTGGTCGGTGGTCGGTGGTCGGTGGTCGCCCCGTACAGGTATGGGACCCCCACCACGTGCTCCAGCGTCGGCAGCGCGGCGACAATCTCGCCCACCACCTCGCGGCGGTCGAAGTCCCTGCCGCCGTAGCGATAGCCATCGACGGCGAACAAAACCTTCGGCTGAATCTGCTTGAAACGGTCGATGACGCTGGGGCTGCCAAAGTCAGGCGAGCACGACGACCACACCGCGCCTAAACTGGCGCAGGCCAGGAAAGCGACCACGGCCTGGGGGATGTTGGGCAGGTAGGCCACCACCCGATCACCCGGCTGCACGCCCATGCCCCGCAACGTGGCGGCCACCGCCGCCACCTGCGCGCGGAGGGTGGCCCATGACACCTCGGTAAGCGGCTGCGTCTCCGACTGGAAGAGGATGGCCGGGCGGTCGGGCGCGGCGTGGCGGAAGGCGTGCTCGGCGTAGGACAGGCGCGCGCCGGGGAACCACTGCGCGCCCGGCATGCTGCGGCGGCCGAGAACGCGCTCGTAGGGTTCCGACGCCTGAATGGTGAAGAAGTCCCACAGCGACGCCCAGAAGCCCTCGATGTCCGTCACCGACCATTGCCACAGCGCCTGGTAGTCAGCAAGGTCCAGGCCGCGTGTCTCGCGTAGCCAGGCCATGTAGCGCGTCAGGATGGCCGACTGCCTGAGATTCTCCGACGGTTCCCACAGGAGCGTGCCTTCGGTGATGGCTGGCATGATACCTCACATGATAGAACGGAGTCGGCCAGACGGCATGCACAGCAGCCTGCGCGTGCTCAGGCGCGAAATCCGACGGTCAGGGTGCGAAACCAGGGGCCGCGCTCGATTTGGGGCAGTTGAGCATCCAACGCCGCATCGACGCGCATCGCGCGGCCCATCTCTTCGATGATCATCGGGCTGCCGGTCCCGGTACGGGCCAGCAATGCGCCACCCGGCGCGAGACAGCCACGCGCCTGGACGACCGCCGCGCCAAACTGCTCATTGGTCATCCAGTCGGCAATGTTGGAGATGCTGATGAGGTCGAACGGCCCCCGGTCTCGCGCCAGGACTGGCATCTGCTCGAGTACATTACCCGCCACCAGGTGCAGGCGGTCATGGATACCCCGGCGGCGCAAGGCCGCGTACCCTTGCGCCTGAAGGTAGAGGGGTAGTCCAGCTTCACCGGCGGCGGTGGCGTACGAGTTCGCGAACACCGTCGTCACGAAGGGGTTGCGCTCCGGGTACGGCTGCTGAAGGGCGCGAAAGTGGCACTCACCCAGATAGCCCGCGATGCCGGCAATGCGGGCGGCCAACCCTTCGCTCGGCAGGCCAAACAATTCGCGGATATAGGTCGGCGTCATCAAGCCGGTGTAGACGGCCTGCCACGCCGGCAGGTCGCCCTCGGCCAAGGGGCGCTGGAGCGGCGCAAACCCCTTCGCTTGCAGCTGGTCTTGCACGTCATGCATCAAGACGTCGTTGCGGCCGACGTGCTGTACCCCGAAGGCAAGGTCGCGGTCGCGACGCTCATCCCAGAAGGCCTGGGAGGCTGGCGGCAAGGCGGGGCGAACGCGCTGGAACAGATCAAGTCGCTCCGCCGCGCCGCTCGCGCCGACCGTCGTGGGGTCAGCGCCGAGGAAGCGCAGCTGCTCGTCGCGGGTCAGAGCGCTGGCGGCCGCGCGCCGCAGTTCGCACAGCTGCAGTTGGGCCGGGTTGGTGTCCACGGCCCACACCTCCGCCACACTGTCCTGGGTGAGCAGACTCAGGGCATTTTCGCCTGAAGACGCGATGACCAGCACGCGCGCCGCCGGGCGGCCCATATGGCGCAGCGCCGCCAGCTCCGTCTCATAGTCCTCATTCTGCACCGAGTAGAAGATCGCGCTGGCAAACGGGGGGGTGTAGCGGCTCATGCGCGTATGTCCCTTGATCTAGGGGGGATTATCGTAACGGCAGGTAGCGCACCTGACCTTCCCATTCGCCGTCGAGGCTACACTCGACCAGAAGCAGAAGGTCCTCAATCGCCACACCGATGGGCACGCCACGGCTTACCTCGAAGACACCGGGCATCGGCCGTCCGCGCTCGACGCGCTCGAAGGCATAGCGCGTCACCGTCGACACGTCGTGGGTCACGAGGATGCGATTGCCCTGTGCCGCCCATTCGAGTACATCGGAGTCGGAGGCGCCGGCCAATCCCACGTCCTGCACGCGCACCACGTTCAGGTCAGGCTTGCGGCGCAGCAGGCCACGTAGAATGTCATTGTTGAAGTTTTCGTCGGCCAGCAGGCGCAGCATGGGGTCAGTCTCTTAGCGTAGCTGTCGCGCTAGCAACCTCTCGCGCACGCCCAGGGGGGGGAAACGTTCCTCCGTCGCCTGCTGCGTGGCATCCCGATCCACCTGCCGCCCACGAAGGTAGTCCTCCACCTCATCACGCCGGCGCAGGTAGTAGCCAATAACCTGATACACATCCGCAAGGCCCAGCGACGGGTACTGCTGCACCATCTCCTCGGCTGTGGCCCCCTCGTTAAAGGCAGCGACTACCGTGTCGAGGGTGACGCGCGTGTGCCCCACTCGCACCACGCCGTCGGAGTCGATACGCAGGGGAAGCTGATCCACCGTCAAATCAAGGGGTACCGTCATCAACCACCTCGCCTCATCGAATCACCACAACGACATCTCGCACCAGGAACACGTCGATCTTGACCTTATTCTCCCCCTTTCTGTTCAGTCTGTCTAGCCCCCTTCCGCGCCCAGCCCTGAGATGCGCCCCGTCTCCACCGCCCGCGACGCCAGCTGCGCGTACGCCACTACCAGCGCCCCCAGCCCCGCGAAGCGCTCGTCCTGGGTGTGGCCCGCCCGATAGCGGGCGTAGATCTGCTGGATGATGACGGCGTTCTTGAACAGGCCGTAGACGTAGTGGAACAGGATGGCCGATACGTCGCGACCGCTGCGCGCGGCGTAGTGACCGACGAAGCCCTGGCGGTCGAGGTTGCCCGGCAGCGTCGTCAGGCCAAACTGGCGCAGCGCCGGCGGGTCGCCCGCCTCGGCCCAGTAGGCCAGCGTCGTGCCCACGTCCGACAGGGGGTCGCCGAGGGTCGCCATTTCCCAGTCGAGGATGGCCTTGATGTGCGACAGGTCGGTGGAGTCGAGGATGACGTTGTCGTAGCGGTAGTCGTGGGGGATGAGGGTGGCGGGGGGCGATGGCGGGACGTTGGCCGCCAGCCAGCGGGCGATGGCCTCCATCGCGTGGAGGTCGTCGGTGCGAGCCGCCGCGTAACGCCGCGTCCAGCCTGCCACCTGGCGCTGGACATAGCCGTCAGGTTTGCCGAGGTCGCTCAGGCCTGCCGCCGCATAATCCAGGGCGTGCAACTCCGCCAGGGTATCGATGAGGGACAGGCACACGCGGCGCATCACGTCCGGGGTGAGCGCGCCCGCCACGACGAGCGGGCTGCCCGGCCGCAGGATGAGGCCGCGCACCCGCTCCATGACGTAGAAGGGCGCGCCCATGACCGCGAGGTCGTCGCAGTAGGCCAGGGGGCGCGGCACTTTCGGGTAGACGGGGGACAGGCCGCGTAAGACACGGTACTCGCGCCCCATGTCGTGGCCGCCGCGAATGTTGGCCCCGAAAGGCGGCCGCCGCAGCACCAGCTCGCGCTCGCCGACGCGCAGCAGGTAGGTGAGGTTGGAGAAGCCGCCAGGGAACTGCTCGACAGCCAGCGGGCCGCCGAGGTCGGGGATGGCGGCGCGCAGGTAGGCGTCGAGCCGTGCCGTGTCGAGGGTTTCGCCGGGGCGCGGCGGCGCAGTGGTGTCAATGAAATGGCTGGGGTCCATGGGGGTGGTCCCTGTCCGCTGTCACGAGAGCCAGGGGCGGGCCGACGAAGGACCGAGGACCAAGGGCCAAATGGATAGCTCCAAATGGGCGATCCCGTTGGTCCCTGGTCCTTCGTCTTTGGCCCCCTGAGCTACGCCTTCGCGCCCTGGGGGATCGGCTCGCCGTACAGCTCGCGCTTGAGAATCTTGCCGGTGGCCGTCATGGGCAGCGTGCCGCGAAACTCGATATGGCGTGGGTACTTGTAGTCGGCCATCAACTCCTTACAGAAGGTAATGAGGTCGGCCTGGTCCACCTCGTGGCCCGGCTTGAGCACGACGAAGGCCTTGACCTCCTCACCCAGGCGCTCGTCGGGCACGCCGACCACGGCCGCCAGCGATACCGCCGGGTGGGTCATCAGCACTTCCTCGATCTCGCGCGGGTAGACGTTGAAGCCACCGCGAATGATCATGTCCTTCTTGCGGTCTACGATGTAGAAGTAGCCTTCCTCATCCATGCGGGCGATGTCGCCGGTGTGGAACCAGCCGCCTTTGAAAGCCTCGACGTTCGCCTCTGGCTTCTGGTAGTAGCCCTTCATCACGTTATGGCCGCGGATGACGATCTCACCCAACTCGCCGACGGGGACTTCATTCATATCCTCGTCGACACACTTGACCTCGGTGCCCCAGATGGCGACGCCGATGGAGCCGGGCTTACGCGGTCGCTCCAGCACGTTGAACGTCGCGATGGGTGACGTCTCCGACAGGCCGTAGCCTTCCAGGATGGGCACGGCGAACCTGGCCTCGAAACCGCGCAGCACCTCCAGCGGTAGCGCCGAGCCGCCCGACACGGCCAGCCGCATGGTTTCGGCGATCTGCTTCAGGTCGAACTTGTCGGCCTCTGGGTAGGCCAGTAGCGCCCAGTACATGGTGGGCACGCCCACAAACACCGTCACCCCGTCGCGCTGCAGGATACCCAGCGCGGCGGCTGGGTCGAAGCGCGGCAACATGGTGATGGTCACGGCTGACGCGAAGCCGGCGTTCATCACGCACGTCTGGCCGAAGGAGTGGAACAGGGGCAGCGTCGCCAGGATGACATCCGTGTCCTTCACGTTGAGCAGCCACTTGGCCCCGTACAGGGCGTTGAAGAACATGTTGAAATGGGAAAGTTCGGCGCCCTTGGGCTGGCCCGTCGTGCCCGACGTGTACAGGATGACGGCGGTATCGTCGGCCATCGACTGCACCGTCTCGAACTTCGGGTTACCCGTCGCCATGAAGCGGCCCAGGGTCGTGACGCCCTCGGCCTCGACCGGCGGCGGCGCGGCCATGTCGGCCCGTGCCACGATGAGGCGCGTGCAGTCGGGCGCATTTTGGAACCCCTTGTAGGCCTCCTCGAAGAAGCCCTCGAAGACGACCAGGGCCACGGAATTGGAGTCCTTCAGGTGATACTCCACCTCGCGCGCCTTGAATAGCACGTTGAGGGGCACGACCACCGCGCCGGCCTTGAGGATGCCATAATAGGCCAGGGGGAAGAAGGGCAGGTTGGGCATCATCAGCGCGACCTTGTCGCCCTTCTTGACGCCCGCCGCCGCCAGCGCGCCCGCGAACTGGCTGGCCATCGCGTTCAAGTGGCCGTAGGGCAGCTTCATATCGTTGAAAATCACAGCCGTCTTGGCAGGGTGGGACTTGGCGCTCTCTTCGAGCAGCACGGCGAGGTTCAGCATCAGGGGCCTCCTAGGGGCGTCAACGCGGCGTGGGTGGTTCCCAATCTTGTCCGGGGGCTATATCATAGCGCAAAGTGGTCGCGCGGGCAACCGGCCTTATCGCTCAGATCCAGCCTGACCGCCTGAAATAGCCAAACAGGAAGGCGCATAAGCCGATGGTGACTGCGAGCACGAGGGGATAGCCGAAGCTCCAGCGTAGTTCAGGCATTTGATCGAAGTTCATGCCGTAAATGCCGGCGACCATCGTCGGCAGGGCGATGATGGCCGCCCAGGCGGCAAAACGCTTGGTGACCTCGTTCTGCCCGATGGAGATGAGGGAGAAGGTTGCCTCCAACGTGGTGGTCAGCAGTTCGCGCTGGGTGTCGATCATCTCGTTGACGCGCACGACGTGGTCGTACACGTCGCGAAAGTATACCTGCCCCGCCTCGGGAATGATCTGGTTGCCGGGTCGTGAGAGCCGGTTGCACATCTCCACGAGGGGTGACACGACGCGCTTGATGTGGAGCAGTTCGCGTTGGAGTTGGTAGATCATCGCCGTGGTATCACGGCTGAAGCTCTCGCTGAAGACCTTGTCTTCCAGAGCGGCCAGGTCTAGCTCCAGCGCGTCGATCACGGGGAAGTATTGGTCGACGATAAAATCCATCAGCGTGTAGAGGACGAAGGCGGGCCCCTGGGCGAGCAAATGGGGCGTTCTCTCGACGCGGGCGCGAATGCGGGTATGGGATTGGGTTGAGCCGTGGCGCACGGATACGACGTAGCGGGGGCCGACGAAGATGTGGGTTTCGCCAAAGTCTACCCGGTGCGTCGCCTCGTCGATCTGGGCCGTGCGCATGACGACAAACAGCTCGTCGCCATAGTCTTCGACCTTGGGGCGCTGGTGCGCGTTGTGGGCGTCCTCAACGGCCAGGTCGTGTAAGCCGAATTCGTGCTGAATCTGGCGGAGAATCTCTTCGTCAGGCTCGTACAGGCCGATCCAGATGAAAATGTCGGGGTCCTGCAGGTAGTGGCGAATCTGGCCGATCTCGACATCGGCGACACGTCGTCCCTTTGCGTAGGCCACACTGTTGACGATACCATGCTGCATGGGGCCTCCTCGAGCGTCGAAGGGGCAGGCCGGGAACGCGCCTGCCGTGGAATGAACCAGTCCCTCAGCCCCATTATAGCGCAAACTGTAGTGTTCGGTCCCCCGGATGCCTGACCAATAATCCCCCACATGGCCGTCGCGCTGCCCGCCGTCTCGCCCTACACTGGTGGTCACAGCAGGCGAGGCCTGGCTCTGCCTCCGCCCTGCCCGGCGCGGATGCTATCAGGAGGGAAGGATGACAACCGAGGACAATAAGGTCCTGGTGCGGCGCTACTACGACGATGTGTGGAATACCCGTAACCTGGCTGTCGCGGATGACCTGTTCACCGCTGACTACCGCGACGCAACGGCCCCGCCCCATGTTCCGGCCGGACCGGCCGGCGCCCGCGACTTCGTCGCCGAGAACGTCGCCCGCCTGCCGGACATCCAGTACAGCGTGCAGGATCTCATCGCCGAGGGCGATACGGTCGTCGCCACCTGGACCGCGCGGGGGATCAACGACGGCCCGCTGTCAACGCGCTCGGGACAATCCCGCCCGCCGACGGGCAAGGTCATCGAGTGGTCGGGGGCAACGGCATTTCGTCTGCGCGACGGCCGCATCGCCGCGACCCGCATCTACCAGGACCGGCTGGGCATCTTCCAAGAGTTGGGGCTGGTGGCGGAGACGGTATAGAGCGTCGGAAAGAGGACCGCGAGCGAGCGGTCGCTGCGGTCCCGGTCGTCGCGCTCAACGTCGTGCAAGTCGTGGCTTTGCAAGACTCGTGGCTGCCCGCTGTGAAGACCATGAGGTGTGTAGTATAATCAGGCTCATATAGAGGCGATGCTAGGGGCAGGCGAGAGGAACCATGCGGACATGGCTCGCATCCTATCAGCAACCGATTGAGGCGCTGTGTCGACGCTTCCACGTGCGCCGCCTCGAGGTGTTCGGTTCCGCCGTTCGCGACGATTTCGACCCGTCGCGGAGCGACGTCGACTTTCTCGTCGAGTTTGACACGACGCCTGGTGTCAACGTCTTCGAGGCGTACTTCGACCTGCGGCGGGCGCTTTCTGAGTTGCTGAACCGCCCTGTGGACCTGGTGATGGTGTCGGCGCTTCGTAACCCCTATGTACGGGCTAGAATCGACGCTGAGCGTGAGTTAGTCTATGCAGCGTGATGCTCGCGCCTATCTAGCTGACATGCTCGATGCGGCCACACTGATTCGGCAGTTCACCCAGGGCAAGACCTTCGACGACTACCAAACGGATCCCATGCTTCGCTCGGCTGTCGAGAGGCAGTTCGAGATTATCGGCGAAGCCCTCAATCAGTTGGACAGAGTCGCCCCGGCGGTGGCTGCCCGCATTTCGGACCTACGACGCATCGTCGACTTTCGGAACGTCCTGGCCCATGCCTATGCCACAGTCGACGACTACCTCGTGTGGTAGGCTGTCCAGCATAATCTGCCCGACTTGATGCGCCAAGCGAAGGAGCTACTGGCGGAGTTGGACGAGGATAGCTCATCATGACGTTCACTGTGACGTTGGAAGCGCGCCAGGTATAGGCCGCGCCTACGCCACCACATCCCCCACGACACGACAGCCCGCGTCGACGGTCGCATCGCGCAGAACCACCGCGTCTTCGAGACGCGCGCCATCGCCGATGGTCGCGCCGCGCTCGATATACACATGCGGGCCGATGACGCAGCCCACGCCAATCTCTACCCCCTCTTCAATGTACAGCGGCGTGATGAGGTGCGTACCTGGCCCGACGCGGCGCGGGGCGAGCTGGGGCTGGCCGTCGCCTGTCAGCAGATAGTGGCGGTTGACGGCCAGCAGGTCGGCCGCGCTCGTCACCGTCAGGCGGCTGTCGGTGACGACGCCATAGACACCCCCCTCGCGGTCGATGAGCATCTGGATGGCATCTTGCAGTTCGTACTCGCCCCGCTGTGAGAGGGGAACCTCCGGCAGATAGTCCAGCAGGCGCGGCTGGAAGACGTAGAGCGGCAGGCTGCCGATGTCGGAAAAGGCGTCGCGCGGGTCGGGCTTCTCGACAATGCGCGTCACGCGCTGGCCGTCCAGGGCGACCATGCCCGTCTTGCCAATCTTCTCAACTGGGATGGGCATGAGGCTGAGAACGCCGTAGGCATCGGGGTGAGTGCGCAGCGCCATGAGCAACTCATCGACGTGGGCCGCCGCCACCAGGTTATCGCACGCCGACAGCACAAAGGGGCCGCGAAGGAGGGGCGCCGCTCGGCCGAGGGCATCGGCCATGCCGCGCCGCTCCGTCTGGTAGACAAAGTGGACGCGCACGTCGGCGCGCGTAGGCAGGTACTCGCGGATGAAGTAGTCTTCGATGTGAGGGTCGTCGGGGCTGATGACCAGGATGAACTCGTCGATGGCGTTGGCGTGGAGCATCTCCACGACGCGGGCCACCATGGGCCGCCCCAGGATAGGCATCATGGCCTTGCTGCGGGCCAGGGTAATGGGATGCAGTCGCGAGCCTTTGCCGGCGGCTAGAATAACGCCTTGCATACTTTCCTGCTGGGTTTTTGACCAGGGACGACCGACTACCGCCAGGCTCTCATGCCGACACTGATCGCGAGGGCTGTTACCGTTGGCAGCGGAGGACCAGAAACACGCCACCACTGGCGACGGGCGGGGCCAGACGGATGGCGGCGATGTCCCGGCCTCGCATCACTGCGCGCCGCGCGAGGCGACGACGGGCCACGCCTCGGCTGTCTCGACCCGCAGGCCGCAGGCCTCGATACGCGGTTTCCAGACGCGCGCCTCTGTCAGGCCCTGGTCGCGGGCGACCTCTTCCCAGGCGGCGATCAGGCGATTCTCGCAGCCAGGCTCGACAAGGGCAAATACCGACCCGCCGCCACCCGCGCCGGTGAGCTTCGCGCCCAGCGCGCCTTCGTCCAGCGCTGCGTGGATGAAGATGTTGTTGGCCGCCCCGGCGCCGTCGTCGAAGCCGCAGTAGATCATCATCTCGTCTACCAGGCGGTGATTCTCGTTCATCAGCGCGCCAAACGTCGCCCAGTCGCCCGCCAGGGCAGCCAGCTTGCCGCGCCAGGCCGTTTCGCCTACCTGCGCCATCACCCGCAGCATGAAGGGCGGGTCGCCACCGCTGACCTCGTAGTCATGGTACTCACGCAGATAGCGCCCGCGCATGACGCCGTGGACATCGCCGGAGTCGTGCTGGACGCCGGTGAAGGCGATCACCAGCGGCAGGTCGGGGAT
>CAZJJF010000100.1:10009-11398 GCA_964546245.1 uncultured Anaerolineales bacterium | reverse complement strand
ATGGTGCCGATGTTGGCATGCGGCTTCGTTCGCTCAAACTTCTGCTTCGCCATGGTGGGCGTAACCTCCTAACACATTACTGAGAATTGTCGCTAGATTGGCGCCTACGGACGGAATCGAACCGCCGCCGCTCAGAGAAGGAGCGCTCTGCCGTTGAGCTACATAGGCGCGCAAAACTCGTAGTGACTCAGGAGAACTCACAGGGCGACGTGCGACTGCTAATGAGCGCCCATGACCTCTCAGAGTTCCTACGAGGGAGTGGACGGGGGCGGATTCGAACCACCGAAGGCGTCTGCCAGCTGATTTACAGTCAGCCCCCTTTGGCCACTTGGGTACCCGTCCGGGATATGGAGCAGGAACGAGGTTCCTGTTGTGTAGTGGGCCGGGTAGGACTCGAACCTACGAAGGCCTGAGGCCATCTGATTTACAGTCAGACCCCTTTGCCACTCGGGACACCGACCCGTAACATGCCTGCGCTTTGGCGAGAGCCGCCGATCGGACTTGAACCGATAACCTACGCATTACAAGTGCGTTGCTCTGCCAATTGAGCTACGGCGGCAGGGCCAGTCCGCGACGCCATATTATAGCCGGGCAAGAGGTGGTAGTCAACTCTTGCCCGGCCTGTTCGCTTGTCGATGCAGCAGTGGGATGCGTCGCGGGGGCAATCCTTACGCGCCTCAAAGATGGGCGGCTAATGCCTGGGTAAGCTTGGCGGCCGGTAGCTCGCGACAGCCCGTTGCGTTCTGCCCCGCCCAGAGGGGCGAGAAATCACCGCTGCCCTGAGCATAGAATCACAATCCAGCATCTCTGGCGCGGAGGATAGCCTGAGCGCGATCGGCCACCTGAAGCTTCGTGCAGATGTTCGAGACGTGGTTACGGATGGTCTTGACGCTGAGCACCAGGATGTCGGCCATCTCTGGGTTGGTCCGCCCCTCTGTCATCAAACCTAGAATCTCGCGCTCGCGCTCGGTCAGCTCTGGAAACGCATCGACTCGCAGCTGGGGCCGCACTTGACTGAAGTAATGAATGAGCTTCTGCGCGACAGCGGGTCCAAAGATAGCATCGCCGCTATGGACGCTCCGAATGGCACGCAGCACGTCCGCCTTGAGAGCGCCTTTCACCAGATAGCCCCGCGCCCCTGCCTGGAGCGCCGCAAACACCGACTCCGCGTCGTCAGCCATCGTCAGTACCAGGACGCGAATGTGCGGACTGGCCCGCAGGATGCGCCGCGTTGCCTCTAGCCCATTCATGCCCGGCATCTGCACATCCATCAGCACGACGTCCGGCTGGAGGGCCTCAGCCCGCGCAACGGCCTCGTGTCCGTCTGCCGCCTCCCCCACCACGGCCATATCTGGCTCAGCGCGCAACATGGCCCGCAGCCCACTGCGG
>CAZJJF010000100.1:0-9999 GCA_964546245.1 uncultured Anaerolineales bacterium | reverse complement strand
ACGATGCGTTGTCGTCGACAATAAGTATGGCGATGGCATCCATCTTAGGCCACCGGGAGCCGAGCAACCAGGCGCGTTCCACCACCGACTTTGGACTCGACGAAGCATGTTCCGCCCAGCTCCTCGGCTCGCTCACGCATCGACGCCAGGCCGACCCCTGCCACGCGATTCGTCGTAATGCCGCGCCCATCGTCGGCCACTTCCAGCACGATACAGGGATCATCGACGCGGAGCCGTAGCAGAATGGAGTGGGCGTGAGCGTGCTTCATCGCATTGTTGAGCGCCTCCTGGGCGATGCGGTACAGGGCGACTTCCACGGCGGCCGAGACGGCCGGAAGCTCTTTAGGAACCTCGAACCGTGTCGTCAATCCGGAGTGCTCGAGAGGCGTCAGAAGGCTACGCAAGGCTACCTCGAGCCCAAGGTCGTCCAGAACGGGCGGGCGTAGCGCGTGGATCAGGCGCCGTACGTCCTGCATTGTCGACTGCGTCTGCTCGGTCAGGCTATCCAACAATGCCTCTGCCTCGCCAGGCTCGTTGCGCACGAGGCCGCGCGCTGTATCGGCCTGGAGAGTCATCGTAGCGAGGGCTGGCCCCAGCCCGTCGTGAAGGTCGCGCCGCAAGCGCTTGCGCTCCTCTTCCCGTGCCGTGACCAACTGCTCGCGGGAACGCTGCAGATCGGCAGTCACCCGCACCGCGTGCAAGGCAACACTCCCTTGTCGGGCCAGGTCCTCCAGAAGATGCCGGTCGACCGGACCGAGAATCGCTTCGCCCGGGCGCGGCGCGACAAGCACCTCACCAATCTGCTCCCCGGCGTACAGAAGAGGTATTGGCACAACGGCGCCTGAGGCAACGCCGATAGCCGCACCTGGCTCAGGCTCGCCGGCCAACTGGATAGCGACATAAGGCAATCGCAGTGTCTCATGAATCGTGGTGGCGATGTTGGGGAGAAGGGTCTCTAGTTCGGGCACGCCCTCGAGCTGGCGTCCAAAGCGGGCGAGGACAGTGTAGGGATCGCCTCGCTCACCATACATCAGGCGGTTGACTGCTTGTTGCAAGCGATCGCGCAGCGGCTGAAAGACAAGTGCAACGACGCCAGCCACAAGCAGCGATGCACCAAAGCTGCTTCGCGCCTGGAGCAGCGCTCCAAGTGTGCCCGCAAGCAATGCGTAAAGCCCAACGACGCCCGCTGTCAGCAGGCTGTATACGAGCGTACGATTGATGATGACGTCGATGTCGTACAGACGATAGCGGAGGATGGCAACGGCCATTCCGATGGGCAACACAGCGAACGCCAGTGGACGTAGCACGTAGGCGCTGAATTGATAAACGGGCGTGGGTGGCGGGAGAAGCGCGAGGGTAATGAGAAAGAGTACCCACAGCACGGTTGCATAGCTCAGCCATTTGAGCTGCATACGCTCTTCACCCCTCGCTCGACGAAACCGCGTGATCAAAGCGACAGGCCACGCCAGAAACGCCAGGGCACTGATCGGACCCAAAATGGCGGCCGCCCCACCGAACGGGGGACCTTCATTAGCGACGGCTAGTGGGTTGGGTATGGTCGGGAAGGCGGCGAGGACGGGACCCGGCTGCGCCAGTCCGAGGAACTTGGTGAGATAGGCAGCCACCGTTAGCCACAGAACGAAGCGCCAACGCGGGGAGAGGAGACGGCCGGTCGGGAAAAGGAGGAACGTGGCTGAAAGGGTCGCGAAGATCGCCACATCACTGACACCCACCGCGGCCAGGGCAACCCAGGCAGGCGCCAGGAGATGCCTCGGCCAGAGTGTCTCGATGTACAAGGTGAGATAGGCGATGGTCATTGCGACCAGTGCGATGAGGCAACTGAGGACAAAGAGGGGCCCTAGGCGGTGCTCGGGGCGACGCGTCGCGACTAAGGCTCCGAGCGTGAGCCAGACTGTCAACGCGGGAAGAATGACGAAGTTACGATGATCCTGATCTCGCGTGAGGCAGGCAATCAGGCCAATGGTGGCGAGACAAACCATGCCAAGCCCCCAAAGGGCTCGGGCCGAACGGGCTGTGATCGGTCGGTTTGTGGGAGAGCGCCTCACAGCGGAGACCGTCATCTGGTGCCTCCAACAGTCACGCCGTCGACTACGCCAGAGTTGGGCGAGCGCGCAACAGTGCGATGCCAATAGGTAGCCACAATAGCCCATAGACAAAAGGTGGTACGAACGGGCCAACGACCATACACAAGCCGCTGAGGATGCCGACGATCAAACCAGTGCGGCGCGCAATACCGTCTTGCCGGAGCGCAAAGCTGATGAGGCATGTTGCCAGGGCGGTCAACACGGTTAATGGGATGACCACAAGCCCCGAGGCCTGATAGGCCGGAATCTCGCCCAACGTCGGGGCGCTAACTGTCAGGAGGCTGAAACGCAGTACACCCCAGACCAGCCAAAGAGCGATAGTCAGCATCGCGCTGATCATCCCGGCCCGGGCGAGCCGCGTTGGGCGCATCTCGATTAACGCGCGCGCGACCATGACCAGCGCTGTAGTACCGACCAAAGCGGCCAGCAACATGACCCCCTGATGGATTATCCATAAAGTGCGTACCTGGGCCTGAGTTTCGGAGGTCCAGCTTGAGATAGGGCTAAGTGGCACACTCGTCACGAGAAGCACAGCTGGTAGCCAAAGGAGTATTTGAAGGATCAGCATCCATGCCGGCAATCGTAGCCGGGGAGCCAAGCCGTGTCGTGTGTCGACCGCGAGTGTTGCCATTGGAGACCTCCTGAGATCGATAGGAACTGAGCGACTAGCTCCAGTCTACCCTATGCATGTCCCGGTCTCCTGGGACAAAGACTCGGTTCGGTCGGGAAGAATTGCCTGAGTTGGTCAAGGCTGCGGCGCTACTGGGGGCGGGTCGAAGCGTCGAGGATGGTCAGGCCAACGAGGTCTTTGCCACGATAACGCAACAGAATGCCATCATCCGTCACCTGGGTTTCCGTCGCCTGTTGCGGCCGACGGAAGCTGATGTACAACACATCAGCTTCGCTGTCGTAGTCGATCCAGAAGCGGTGGGTCGGCAGTTTGAGCAGCAGCGGGATGGCCTGGGTCATCGCCTGAATCATGCTGGGCGTCAAGGTCGCTTCCATATCGCCTTCTTTCGATTCACGCTCGTGCTGAAGTAGGCCGTAATGACAAAGCCATCGTCGGGCGTGACTTCACGATAGATAACACACAGATAGCGGCGGCGCGCATAATTGCGAACGGCTATCAGCGATCCGTTGTAGCCCGGCACGACCACCTCTGGATCAGAGACAACTGTCAAGACTTCGTCGTAATAGCCCGCCAAGTCGTCATGATTCTCTACGATATGGAACCAGCGTTCTGCCGTCAGCCGAATCGCGACGCCGTTGACGGAACTGACGCTGTCCATATGTGTTCTTACTACCCCCGTTAGATCCTTATTATAGGCGATAGCAGTGGGTCATGCGAAGCGCTAGTCCGATGGAGCGATACTCCGACTCCGCCAGGCGTGGTAGAGGACGATGGAGCCGGCGACGGCGGCGTTGAGGGAGTCGACGTGGCCGCGCATGGGCAGGTTGACCAGGACGTCGCACGTCTCGGCTACCAGCCGCCCCAGCCCCTTGCCTTCGCTACCCACCACCAGCGCGGTTGGGCCGCGCCAGTCGTAGCCGTCGAAGGGCTGCTGACCCGCCATGTCCAGGCCGACGACCCACACGCCTTGCGTCTTGAGGCTCTCCAGGGTGCGGGTGAGGTTCGTCACCTGGGCGATGGGCAGGTGGGCGACGGCTCCCGCCGAGGCCTTGCGGACGGCGGGGGTGACGCCGGCCGCGCGGCGCTCCGGTAGCAGGATGCCATGCGCGCCGACGGCGTCGGCGGTGCGAATGAGGGAGCCGAGGTTGTGGACGTCCTGCACGGCGTCGAGGGCGAGGATGAGGGGCGGCTCGCCCTGGGCCTGGGCGCGGACCAGAATGTCCTCGACGTCGGAGTAGGCGAAGGGACGCAACTCGGCGGCGACGCCCTGGTGCACGCCGCCCAGTCGGTCTAGCTCGCGGCGGTCTACCCAGTCGATGCGGATGCGCCGCTCGCGGGCGGCGGTGAGGATGTCGGCCAGGGGGCCGCCGGTCTGGGCGCCTCTGGCGACGAGGAGGCGCTGGACGTCCTCGCCCGCGCGGAGGGCTTCGAGGACCGGGTGGCGGCCGTAGATGAGATCAGGCATGGCCGTTAGCGACTCGCTGCGAATTCTTCGGCGGTCAGGCCGTACCAGTGGACGTCGAGGTAGCGCCCGCCGCTGTAGGCCATGCGGCGCAGGGTTCCCTCGTGGGTGAAGCCCAGCGCCTCATGGAGGGTGATGGAGGCTGTGTTGTCGGCATGGATGTTGACGGTGGCCTTCTGGTAGCGTAACTCCTCGAAGTACCAGCGCAGGACGAGGTGAATCGCCTCGCGGGCGTAGCCACGCCGCCGGTGCTCGTGGGCGATGTCGACGCCGTAGCTGAAGGTCCCGTTGCGTGGGCTGCACGAGTGGGTATCCATGGCGCCGACCGGTTCGCCGTCCAGGGTCTCGATGACCCAGCGGTAGGTGTCGTCGTCCATGCGGCGGTGGCTCTCCACCTCGGCCCAGGCGCGCATGGCGGCGTCGGAGGTGGGCGGCCAGACGAAGTCGAGGAGGCGGCCGCGTTCGCTGTCCAGATTCCAGCGGACGAAGGTCTCCCAGTCGGCCGGCTCGATGGCGCGCAGCCGGATCCGCTCGCCCTGCCAGTAGTTCGCTGTTGGGAGGTGCGTGTCAGGGTGAGTCATGAGGGTAGGGATAGGTGGGGGATGGCCGCCGGAGCCGGGTAGCCAGGAAAGCCAGCAGCGAAATGAGCAGAATCAGCGAGGCAAGGGCCCGGGTGACGGCCGGGGCAGTGCGCCACCAGTCGCCCGAGGCGGCCAGCAGGCCGGGGGCATTCGCGCTGCCCTTGAGGAGCGCGGAGACGACTACCTCGGCCAGTAGCGACAGGGCGACGCCCAGGCCGATGGTGGCGCCCGTCCAGCTCCAGGGGCGGCGCGGCATATTACTGCCTGCGCCAGCTTGTGCCAGCGGGGCTGTCTTCCAGGACGATGCCCTGGTCGGCCAGTTGCTGGCGAATCTGGTCGGCCAGGGCGAACTGCCGGGCCTTGCGCAGGTCGGCGCGAACCTGAATCAGAAGCTCGATGAAGGGCGCGGCCGCCATGTCCTGTCCTTCGCCTGTATCCATTCGGAAGCCGAGGATGTGGAGCAGCTCGCGCAGTGTGGCCTGCGCGGCGGCGAAGGGCGCGCCGGTCACACCCTCGTCGCGGGCGCGGTTGATGGCCGTCGCCAGCTCGAACAGCGCGGCGAGCGCCTGAGGCGTCGAGAAGTCGTCGTCCATAACGGCGTAGAAGGTTGCCTGGGTGGCCTGGGCCTGGGCCTCAAGGGCCTGGGAGGGCGCGCCCTGGGCGTCGGGGCGTGGCGGTCGCAATGCTGCGTGGAAGCGGTCGAGGCCTTTCTCGGCGGCGGCAATGGCCTCGTCGGTGTAGGTGGGCGCGGCCCGATAGTGGGACGACAGGACGAACAGGCGCAGCGCGTCAGCGCTGTGGCTCTTGAGGAAGTCGCGGATGGAGACGATGTTACCCAGCGATTTCGACATCTTCTCGGCGCCGAGGCGCATCAACCCGTTGTGGACCCAGTAGCGGGCGAAGGGCACGCAGCCAGTGAAGGCCTCGGTCTGGGCAATCTCGTTCTCGTGATGGGGAAAGATGAGGTCCATTCCGCCGCCGTGAATGTCGATCTGGGGGCCGAGGTGGTGCAGGCTCATGGCCGAGCATTCGATGTGCCAGCCAGGGCGACCTGGCCCCCAGGGGCTGTCCCAGGCCGGTTCGCCGGGCTTGGCGCCCTTCCACAGGGCAAAGTCGGACGGGTCTTCTTTGTTGGAAGAGGTGTCGCCCTGTTGCATCTCGTCGAGGGGGCGGCGTGACAGCTTGCCGTAGTCGGGGAAGGAGGCGCGGCGGTAGTACACATCGCCGCCTGCTGCGTAGGCGTGGCCCTGGTCGATGAGGCCCTGAATAATGGCGATAATCTCCGGAATCTCGTGGGAGACACGGGGCGCGACATCCGAGGGCTTCACGTTGAGTAAGGTCAGTTCTTCGAGGAACGAGTCGGCGTACTTGCCCGCCAGCGCGACGGGGTCCACGCCCAATTCATTGGCGCGGTTGATGACCTTGTCGTCGACGTCGGTGAAGTTCTTCACCATGCGTACCTGGTAGCCCTGGCGCTCAAGGTAGCGGCGGATAACGTCGAAGACGATCGATGACATGGCGTGGCCGACATGGGCGTCGCTGTAGGTGGTCACGCCACAGACGTACATGCTGACGTGGTCGGGGGTCAGGGATGCGAAGGCTTCCTTCTGACGGGTGAGGGTGTTGTAGATGAACAGGGCCATAACGTTCTAGCTTTCTGGGGGTGGCTGCGGCCGCGCGTCGCGGCGCGCCTCGACCAGGCTGACCACGAGGCGCGCGGCAAGGGCCGTGTCGATGCGCAGGCTGTTCAGGACGAGATCGAAATGCACGGGGTCGGTCCAGCCAGCATTGTAGTAGCGGCGAATGTAGTCTGCGCGCGCCTTGTCGCTAGCGCGGATGCGAGCCAGAGCCTCGCGCGGCTCTAGCTTCTCGGCGCTGCTGACGGCGGCAATCCGATGGTTCAGTGGGGCGACAATCTGCACTCGCACCACGTTGGGACGGTCGCGCAGAATAAGATGGGCGGCGCGGCCAAGAATTACCACTTTGTGCGCCTCGGCCAGACCGCGTATCACCTTCTCCAGCACGCGCGCCCCCTGATCCAGTTCGAACTGGGTCGGGATGTCGGGCGGCATGCCCTCGTGGCTCAGGGGAAGGGGGGCGGCGTCGAGGAGCGAGCCGCCCCGGGCGCGGGGAAGCATGGGCATGGTGCGCACCGCCAGCAGAATCCGGTCGGCAAGACTCACCGCTGCGTCGCTCTGAATCTCGGCCAGGGTTGTGGCCGACACGCCGCTCTTGCGCGCCGCCTCGAAGATGGAGGCTTTGTCGATGAGTCTTGCCCCCAGTTGGCGGGCCACCAACTCAGCGACGGCGTCGCCATTAGCGCCCATCATGCGGGAGATCGTGACGACGGGCATACGTACTCCTTGGCTCGGCTACTCTTCCTTTGATTGCCCGTTCACGCTGGTCGGCGCGGCGAAGATCATGCGCCCCTGGACCGTCTGGAGCACGCGGGTCACGGTCACGTCCACGGTGTTATTCAGGTAGCGACGCCCGTTCTCGACCACGATCATCGTGCCGTCGGGGAGATACCCGACTCCCTGGCCGACTTCCTTGCCTTCCTGAATGATGCGCACTTTCAGACCTTCGCCTGGCAATACGACAGTCTTGATGGCGTTGGCCAGTTCGTTGATGTTGAGGACGCGAACGCCCTGCAACTCGGCGACGCGGTTGAGGTTGTAGTCGTTGGTCAGTACCGGTGACGACAGACGCTTGGCGAGAACCACCAGCTTGGCGTCGACGTCGCGCGCCTCATCGGCATCCATGTCGGTGATCTCGATGGGGACCTGGTCGTTCTTCTGGAGCTTGTTGAGCACGTCCAGCCCGCGCCGCCCCCGGTTGCGCCGCAGCGTGTCGGCTGAGTCGGCGATATGCTGCAATTCGGCCAGCACGAAGCGTGGTACTAGCAATGTGCCCTGGATGAAGCCTGTCTGCGCCACGTCGGCGATGCGCCCGTCGATTATGACGGACGTATCGAGCAGGACGGTGTCAGCTCTGCCGGCTGAGCGCCCTGCCTGGGACGGGCGGCGCATGGGCAGCAGGGCGACGATATCCTTGGAACGGGTGAGGCCGACCATCAGCCCCATGTAGCCCAGGGCAACCGAGATCACGACGGGAGCGACATTGCCGAGCGAGAAGGGGAGGAACTGGGCCGCGTAGGATAGGGGCAGGGAGAGCAGCAGGCCCACGGCCAGGCCGATGGTGGCTGCGAGCAGGCTCTGAATGGGGACGCGGCGTAACTCGTGCTGCAACCGCAGCAGAGGGTTGAGGACCAGGGGGACAGCGATGAAGAAGCCGATCAACCCACCCACGGCCGCCAGGATGTACTTGAGTTGGACAACGGGGATGGACAACTGGGCATCGAGCGTCGAGCCAACACTCCAGCCGACGGCGCCCAAGACGAGCAAGCCCAGGATGCGAAAGATCCACTTGACGAGGGTGAGGCTCATAGTACCTCCCACCCGTCCCTACCCTGGAATGGCAGGCAGCTAACGCGTGTCCGATGAAGCGTATGGCACAGCGCTGGTGGTAGCGCTGTCGATGTCAACCCACAAGACGTGTTGACGGAGCCTTCAGGAACAAACGATACTGCCTGACTCTGCGACGACTCGAACCAGGATGATAGAGGTACGGGATAAATGCGGATGACGATTGGATGATGCCTCTAGTCTAGCACAGAGGGCAGGAATTGTCAACGGCCTGGGGTTCTGATGTCTACTCGTCATCGAGATGGCTTGCGGAGCGAGCCGGGCCAGCGCTCTGGAGCGCTACGTCGAGGGCTTCGCCCAGCGAGCGGGCGCTGATGACCCGCAGGCCGTCGGGGATGGTAAGGTCGGCGTTGCGGGGATGACGCGGCATGAGCGCGCGCTTGAAGCCGAGTTTGGCGGCTTCGTTGAGGCGTTTCTCGGTCTGGCCGACGGAACGCAGCTCCCCGGACAGGCCCACCTCGCCAAAGATGGCGAGATCGGGTGCGACGGGTGCGCCCCGTTGTGAGGATGCAATGGCGGCAGCCACGGCCAGGTCGACGGCGGGTTCGGTGATGCGCATGCCGCCGACGATGTTGACGAAGATGTCCTGGATGGCGAGCTTGAGGCCGACGCGCTTGCTGAGCACGGCGGTTAGCAGCAGCAGGCGATTCATGTCGATGCCGTTGGCGGTGCGGCGCGGCAGGGCGGCCGCCGACGGGCTGGTCAGGGCCTGGACCTCGACCAGCAGCGGGCGCGTGCCCTCGACGGTGACGGCGACGGTCGAGCCGGGGACGGCCAGCATCCGCTCGGCCAGGAAGGCTTCGGATGGGTTGGCGACCTCGGCCAGGCCATCGCGGCGCATTTCGAAGACGCCGACCTCGTCGGTGGACCCGAAGCGGTTCTTGACCGAGCGTAGCAGTCGGTAGGAGTGGAAGCGCTCGCCCTCCAGATAGAGCACGGTGTCAACGGTGTGCTCCAGGATGCGCGGCCCGGCGATGGCTCCTGCCTTCGTGACGTGGCCGACGACGAAGATGGGGATGTTGTCGCCCTTAGCGAGCTGCATCAGGCGGGCGGCTGATTCGCGGACCTGGGTGACTGAGCCGGCGGTGGACTCTAGCTCGTCGAGGTAGACAGCCTGGATGGAGTCGACGATGAGGAGGCGCGGCTTGAGTTGGCGGGCCTGCTCCATGATGACGTTCAGGTTGGTTTCCGAGAGCAGGTACAGGTCGGAGGCGTCCACGTCCAGTCGGTCGGCGCGTAGCTTGATCTGGCGAACTGACTCTTCGCCCGATACATATAGGACAGGCTTGAGCGGCTGCGACATGAGCGCGGAGACTTGCAACAGCAGGGTGGACTTGCCGATGCCCGGGTCGCCGCCAATCAGCACCAGCGAGCCGGGGACGATGCCGCCGCCGAGGACGCGGTTGAACTCCTGGGTGGGCAGTTCGATGCGCGTCAGGCCGTCGACGGCCACGTCACCCAGGCGCTGCGGCGGGCTGCCGCTATTGGCGCCCAGGAAGACGGTGCGTGCGCGCGCCGCCTTGCTCTCATCGACAACCGTCTCTACCAGGGAGTTCCACTCGCCACATTCGGGGCAGCGGCCGCTCCACTTGGGGAAGGTGCTCTGGCATTGCTGGCACTGATAGCGCGTGCGCAACTTGGGCATCGAGGCGTTCCTTTCGCGCAAGCAGTGATAGAACGAATGTGCCAAGTATAGCATAGCTACCAGGTGCGGTCCACCTGAGCGCTATGCCGC
>CAZJJF010000099.1:0-11434 GCA_964546245.1 uncultured Anaerolineales bacterium | reverse complement strand
CGGTAGCGTGGCCGTGGGCGATGCCGTGGCTGTGGCGGTGGGCAATGCCGTGGCGGTAGCGGTGGGTGATGGCGTGCGGGTTGCCGTGGGCGACGCCGTGGCTGTAGCGGTGGGCGATGGCGTGGCTGTGGCGGTGGGCGACGGCGTAGCTGTGGCGGTAGGCGACGCCGTGGCTGTAGCGGTGGGCGATGGCGTGGCTGTGGCGGTGGGGGACGGCGTAGCTGTGGCGGTAGGTGATGGCGTGCGGGTCGCCGTGGGCGATGCCGTGGCTGTGGCGGTAGGCAATGGCGTGGCTGTGGCGGTAGGTGATGGCGTGCGGGTCGCCGTGGGCGGTGGCGTGGCCGTGGGCGATGCCGTGGGCGATGCCGTGGGCGATGGCGTGCGGGTCGCCGTGGGCGGTGGCGTGGCCGTGGGCGATGCCGTGGGCGATGGCGGTGGCGACGGCGTGGTGGTGGCGGTGGCGGTAGCTGTTGCCGTGGGCGACAGCGTAGCCGTAGCTGTGGGCGATGGTGTGGCCATGGGCGATGGCGATGGCGATGCCGTGGGCGATGGCGGTGGCGTGGCCGTGGGCGATGGTGTTGCCGTGGGCGGTGGCGTGGCCGTGGGCGGTGGCGTGGCTGTGGCGGTGGGCAATGCCGTGGCGGTAGCGGTGGGTGATGGCGCGATGGTCGGGGTGGCGGTGGGCGGCGTCTGGCCGTTGGGCCAGGTCAGGCAGATGTGGTCCACTCCGGTCGCGTCGCGCTGGGTGTACGCTACGTACACGCCGTCGCTGTCGGCGGCAACGGCCGGGCGGCCGCTCACGTCGTCCGCGACGAGTTGAGGCATCGACCACGCGGGCGTCTCGCCACCCTCGACAGCGGCCGCCTCTTGCAGCCAAAGTTGACTCGATGCCGCATCCAGCCAGACCAGGTAAAGCCGCTCGCCGCCATAGGCCAGCGCGGGCAGGCTGCCCGTCGCCGAATCATTCACGACCACGCCAGGATACCACCCCCAGAAGCCGAACCAGGGATCGAGACCATAGTTGGCGAAGCGAAGCTCCGTGGCGCTGGCCGAGGAGAGGGACCACACGACGAACAGCCGCCCATCGGGGACGGCTGTCAGGCCGAAGGCGCTGACATTGGGTTGCACGGGCGCACCGTAGTCGACGGATACATCGACGACCGCTGGCGACCACGCGCTCGATTGCGGTGGCCGCTCAGTCCAGCGGACCTGATTCGTGGCGCCACTGCTGAGGGACCAGGGCCAGATCCACACGGCGCTGGGGGCGGCGTCGGGGCCAAGAACCAGGACAGGCTGAGCGCCATCCCCTGCGCCATCGGCCAGGAGGGGCGCGCGGCCAATGAAAGGCCCGTTGGGCTGACTCTGGAATGCGTTGTAGATGCGAGGCCAACCCGCTTCTTGCTGCGGCCACGCGACGTAGACGCCGCTCGCCGAGGGCAGGACGGAGGGGCCGCCATCGCCGCCTACATCAATCGTGGCGCTGTCGCTAGCCATTTGCGTCACACCCCACGATGTCGTGCGCAGCGCGTAGCGGATCGTGCCCTGTAGGCTGCCCGGAGCATCGGGCATGAACCAGGCGACGTGGAGGCTGCCGGTAGGGCCAACCGCCAGGTCAGGCGTCAACCCCGCGCCCAGTAGAGTCGCGGCCGCCAGTGTCGTCGTCGCCGGGGCATAGCTACGCTGCCAGATATCGCGCCCAGGCTGGAGGTCCAGGCGGTCCTGATCCCAGGCCACATGCACGCCTGCCTGTGTCGAACCGAGGGTCAATGGGCCGACGGCCAGGCTCGGATTCCCGGCGGCGCGAGCGTTGACGTCGGAGATCAGCTGGGGGCTGGCCCAGCCGCTGGCAGCCCTGCAATCAGCCAGGAGCGCGGTGGCGCTCGACGGAGCCGCGAAGGCCAGCGGCGCGCAGGCGGCGCACGTCAGTAGCAGGCGGCCTACGAGCCGCCACGCGCGCTCGAGAAGCCTCGGCGCGCGCGTGGTTGTTTGTCGATTAGGGGGCAGGGGCATCGCTCTCGCGTGACGTAGACTCTGGAGCCACGTCGCTGCCCTTTCTAGTGACTCGTCTGGTCGCCCGGTAGCGCGCTCGGCTGCTTGGGCCTGGCGGGCGTGGCGGTTGGCGCGATGGGTTGAGGAGTGATGACTGGCGTGGGGCAGCGGTCAACGGCCAGGCTTCTGGCGCCCACGGTGCCATCGACCAGCAGATAACCGAACCCGTCGACGCAGTAGCCGACCTGTGGGTCGTAACGGGGTTTCCACGCATTGGGGGGGCGCACGCGGAGCGTGTCGGCGCTATCCTGGAGCTTGATGACCAGGAGTTGGGGCTGGCTGACCAGCATACCGGCTTCGATGGCAATGATCGTGCCCTTGAAGCGCACATAGGGCTTGGCAATGATATCGAGTTGCACGGCCTGGAGACGCGGCTCTGATGGCGAAGGACACGTACCTTGCGCGCGGACCACCGTGCCCTGGGTTGCCTGGCTCAAGTTCGCCAGGTCCGCTGCCGCATCCACCCTGACAGGACCGAGCTGTAACTGTACCGGGACGCTCTCGATGCGGGCGTCTACGTAGCTGGACAGGGCGATGTCGCTCGCTAGCGGCTTACCTCTGAAGCGCGCGATGCGTGTCGCGGTGAGGGCGCCGCTCACGCCCAGACTCCGATAGCCATCGATCTGGACCATATCGCCGTCCATGCTGTCGTCGATCACGGCGCCGGGAGCCAGGGTGAACGGGATGCAGGCGACGCGCGGGCCGCCTTCCAATCTCAGCCCCGTCACCTTGCCCTGAAGGGTGAAGGCCTCAGCCGCCCCATCCGTGTCGTCGAGAGTCACTTGAAGAGCTATCAGGACGCCCTCGCCCTGTTTCTGCGCCTTGACCGTGGCGCGACGATAGAGTTTGGGCGTCCCTGCGACGATACCCTTGCTGCTGACGACGAAGTCGGTGCCACCGACAGTCCAGCGGCCCAGGTAATCGGGCGCGCCCTTGTCAGGGAAGGCCTGGACCAGGCCTGTGAAACTGACCTCATCCTGGATGAATTCGACGCGCGTCGCGACGAAGGGGCCGCCATTACGACTCTCGGCCACGACACGGGCCAGAAGCCCCGCGCTGGGGATAATGCCTTCGGGCTTGATCTCCGTTCCGCCCTCACCAAACGTAACCGTCACGGTGAGCAGGCCGCTGACGGTAGTATCGAATGTCCAGAATTGCGACCCGTCGGGGCCAGGTACGAGCGGGTCACGCAGGATGCCCCGCACGTCGATACGTCCGATGGGCGGCGGCGTCGGCGTTGGGTAACGCCGTACGACACCGGCGGCGACGGCGAGGGTGGTTCCAGGGAGCGGGGCCTCGGTGGACACAACCCCCTCAGCGATTAGCACGGTTTCGCCGGCGATCAGATCGGCGCATGGCCCCGCCGGCCATTGGGTCGCTGCGCTGACAAAGAGAGTCAGCGGCGTGCGGCGGCCGGTGGTTGTCTCGGCCAGCCACGGGCTGGGCGAGGTGTCGTCAGTGGGGCAGACGCCCTTGCCGATGATACGCACGCCGAAGGCGGGGAGCGCCGCACCGGGGCTGGCCGCCGTGGCGGCCGGCGTGGGCAGCCCAACGATGGCGAAGGCAACCAGGCACAGTGCAAGAGTCACCATGAGGGCGATAGGGACATGCAGGGGCTTGAGTCGTTGCGGATTCATATTCATACCTTGCCGAGACTCGATGCGGGGTAGTCTCCACTCATAGGACGTGTATAGACACCGCGTAGATACTGCCCACGCCCCGCTTTCGCCAGAGGTGAACGAACTTTCACCATTGACTACCTCGCGCAGCGGTAGCGCCTTCTCGCTCATCATTGACGGCGCAGAGGCGCGAGATGGTGCAAGAAAACAAAAACCCGCTGTCCACGAAGGGGCGGCGGGTGTGGGATGAGGCTTACAAGTCTACAATTAGTGCAGGTATTCGCGTAGCTTCGAGGAGCGGCCAGGCTGGCGGAGCTTGGCCAGCGCCTCCTGTTCGATCTGGCGAATGCGCTCGCGGGTGAGGCCAAACTTCTGCCCCGTTTCCTTGAGCGTGTAGCTGTGGCCGTCGCGCAGGCCAAAGCGCATCTCCAGGATGCGCGCCTCGCGTGGCGACAGGGACATGAACATCTCCTCCAACTGCTCGCGCAGCATGCGCTGCGCCGCGCTCTCGGAGGGGCTGGGGCTGGTCTCGTCCTCGATAAACTCACCCAGTTCGCTATCGCCTTCCTCGCCTACTGGCTTCTCCAGCGATAGCGAGCGGCGCGATACCTTCAGGGCGCGCTGTACCTTGTGGGCGGGTAGATCAACCACGGCAGCGATCTCTTCGGGCGTGGGCTGGCGACCCAACTCCTGTTCCAGGTCTTGCGCCGCGCGATATACCTTGCGGATGCGGTCATTCATGTGAACGGGTACGCGAATCGTGCGACCCTGGTCGGCCAGGGCGCGCGTGATCGACTGCCGCACCCACCACGTAGCGTAGGTGGAGAACTTGAAGCCGCGCCGGTAATCAAACTTTTCAGCCGCCTTCATCAGACCCAGGTTGCCTTCCTGGACCAGGTCGAGGAAGGGCACACCCTGACCGAGGTACTTCTTGGCGATACTCATCACCAGGCGGGCGTTGGCCTGCACCAGGTGGCGGCGGGCCGCCTCGCCCTCCCGAATGGCCGCTTCCAACTGAAGGCGGCGATCCAGCGCGTGAGTACGGTCGATGAGCAGCTTGCGAGCGGCGAGGCCGCGCTCCATCTGTTGGGCCAGCTGGACTTCCTCTTCACCCGACAGGAGGGGCACACGCCCGACTTCGAGCATGTAGAGACGGACCGCGTCGTCTTCCTCGACACCGCTGAAGTCGATAATCTTGGTGGGTTCCTCGACCTCTTCTTCTTCGATGGTCAGCTCGGTATCGAAAACCTGGATACCCTGTTCCTGCAAACGCACGTACAAATCTTCTAGCTGGTCAAGGCTGTCCTCGGCTTCGGGCAAGACATCGAGGATATCGTCATACGTGACATAACCGTGCTGCCGCCCCTGGTCCAGGAGGGCCTGGAACTGGGGAGTCACCACGGGTTCGGGGGTTTGCTCTACGATTTCGCGCGTCTCTTCTACGTCGTAAGTCACTTCCTACCCTCTTCTGGCGTAACAGCCCACTTCGCCCCACATCCGCATTACAGCCGACTGCGTTTGCTGTCGGCCGAAGGGGAGTACAGCCGTACCGCGTCTGCCCAGGGACCGCCCAGGAGCAGCCGTGCGCCTGGTGGGCCTGGCTGCCAAAGGGCAATAAAAACCCGCCGAGGCGGAGCATCGTCGGCGGGGTCTCGTGCGACAAACAACCCCAATTCTAACAAATTGGACGCCTTTTGTCAAGCACTTGACCGGCTCGCAGTCTACAGAATAGACGGTGGGCTATGGCGAATCTTACAGAAAATGACAATAAACTGGTGTGATTCATGACGCGGCGCGCGGCAGGGATCAGCGCAGCGTGCGCGGTCGATATTGATGGTGCAGCCGCGCCGCCTCGGTGCGGTTGTTCACACCCAGCTTCTGGAAGATGTTTTGGAGGTGAAACTTGACCGTATGGTCCGTCACAGACAGGCGTTCCGCAATCTGCGCGTTGGTCTGGCCTTCGGCCACCAGCGCCAGAAACTCGCGTTCGCGGTCCGACAGGGACGTCAGGGGGTTGGTCGGTGTCTGGCTTACGCCCCCGCGCAGTGCGCCACGAGGGAATACCAGGTGGCCGTGGGCCACGTTGCGAATCGCCGCGACCGTCTGACGCGGCGGGTCGGTCTTGAGGGCAAAGCCGTCGGCTTCGAGTTCGAGGGCGCGCTGCATGGCCTCGCCGTCGCCAAAGGCCGTCAGGAGCAGGACGCGCACCGGTAGCTTCTCCTGGCGAATGCGCTCCAAAACCTCTAGCCCATCCATTGACGGCATTTGAAGGTCGACGACGACCAGGTCCGGCTCTAGCTGATACACCGCGTCCATCAGCCGCTCGCCGTTGGTGGCTGTCCCGACGATCTCCATGTCCGGCTCGCCTTGCAGCAACCCGCGCAGCCCCTCCAGGACCAGCTCATGGTCGTCGGCCAGGACAATGCGGATACGGGGCTGGTCGTGGGCGTCAGGCATGGCCAGGAACCCTCACCTGGATGCGGGTCCCGTGGCCGCGCTCGCTGGTCAGGCGGAACTGTCCACCCACCAACTCGGCCCGGTCGCGCATGCCGCGCAAACCGATATGCTCCTCGCGCTCGGTACCGGCCGGGCCTTCCAGGGGCGGTGGGTCGAAGCCGCGGCCATTATCGATGATTTCCAGAATCACCCAACCATCGCCGCCGGATAGCCGCACATCGAGGCGGTCGGCTTTGGCGTGGCGGTAGGCATTGGACAGCGCTTCCTGGAGGATACGATACAGGGCGATCTTGGCCGGTAGACTGACAGGCGGCGGCGCGCCCTCCACACTCCACTCGACCCGCGTCCCCGTCAGCGCCTGATGCTGGATGATGAGGCCTTGCAGGACGGACACGAGGGGGCGGCGGCGAAACTCCGGCGGTCGCATGACGCCCAGAGTCGTCTTGATCTCATCCAGTGAGGTCTGCACCAGGGCCGCCACGCGCGCCAGGCTGGCCTCGACGGGGGCGCGCATCTCTTCGGGGATGAACGCCAGGCGACTGTCCATCATCTCCAGCTGCGACGAGGCGGCGAAGAGTTTCTGCACCGGGCCGTCGTGGATGTCGAGAATCACACGTTGTAGCTCTTCCTCGGTGACGGCCAGGATACGGCGCGACGCCTCTGCGCCAGCCGAGGATGATGAGCGCGCCCGGGTCAGGAGGACCGCTAACTCGACCAGCGCCTCGGCCAGCCGCCGCTGATCCGCATCGGGGAGGGGAACATCCGGCGCGAAACCAAGCCGCAACTCAGCAAGCACAGCGCCGTGCTCGCGCACCGGCATCTCCAGCCAGCGTGTGCCCAGGCCCGCATGGGGCGGGGCAACGCCGGCGCGAATCGTCTCGACCGGCCCCCCCAACGCTGGCGAAAAGGCCAGGGAGCCACACGAGGCGTGCAGATCCCGGGCCACCTCAGCCAGTAGCCGCTCGTAGGCAACGATGAGGGATTCCATGCCTAGCAGTATACCCCCGGCGGCGGCCGACACGCAAACAATTGCCGCTATCGGCGCGCCACAAAGGCCCCGCTGAGCTTATCAACCACGAATTGTCCCTCGGCGTCGATGGCCGCTGCGACCTCCACCCGGACCGTCTCAAATATGGCTGTCCATGCCGTGTCGGGTATCTCACGCCGAGGAGCCATGCTCGCGGCGTAGGCCAGGAAGGGATGGGGCGTAGGGAACACCAGGGCGTCGCGCCGCTCGTGGCGCGTGACGTTGCCAAATACCTCGGCCACCAGCGCCCCGCCGTTCTCCAGGCCAAAGCGTTGCGCCAGACTCTCGCCATCGGGCGGCTCTCCCAGCCCAGCCGAGGCCCACCCTCGACGCAGCGCATCCCCCAGTTGCGGCATGTTATCCACGCTATTCGTCGCCGCCAGGAAAGCGCCGCCCCGCTTAAGGACGCGCCGCGCCTCGGCCAGGGCGGCCGGGATATCGGGCACATGGTACAGCATGTGGTTCATCATCACGAGGTCGAAGGAAGCATCGGCGAAGGGCAGGCGCTGCGCGTCGCCGCGCGCCAGGTAAACGCGCAGCCCGGCATCGCTCACGTCGGCGCGGCAGCGGTCTAGCATGGCTGGCGACTGGTCGATCCCCACCACGTGGCCCAGTGGGGCGCGGTGGGCGGCGGGCAGCAGAATCGCCCCCGCCCCGCAACCCGCGTCGAGGACGGCCGCGTGTGGGTCGATGGCGACCAGGTCGAGCAGCCAGTCGGCCCACGGCTCCTGGAGGCGGCTGTAGAGGCGATGGGTGTCGATGCGTGTCTGGAGCGGCCCGTCACTGGCATACCAGGCCGGGTCCATATAGGGGTAAGGGGTCGTGGGGGGCATAGTATCGCTAGTTGTGGGCTGAGGCCCTGAGCGAACGCGAAGGGCGACAGGGGGCTGGAAATGCTGAAGGGCCGCGCGGCGCCCAGTTCCGCGCGGCCCTTCCTCAGATGGAGGAGGAGAAACCACGTTCAGAGTATACAACACCCCAGGTGTGACTGCTGGACTGCTGCCCTATCGCTGCCCACCGCTCACCCAACGCTCACGGCGTCAGATTCCGCGAGCCAGGAACGATCAGGTTTCAGCGCGCGTTAGTTGTGTGCTATACTTTCGCCGACTACGCCTGAGAGAGGCTGATGACGACGACCACACTCTTGACGGTGGACCAGGCCCTTCACCATATCCTCGGCGTCCTGACGCCCCTGCCCGCCGAGCGCGTACCGCTCCTGGCGAGCTGTGGGCGCGTCTTGGCGGAGGATGTGCGCGCTGCCCAGGATATTCCCCCCTTTACCAACTCGGCTATGGACGGCTATGCCGTTCGCGCGGCCGCCGTGGCCGCGGCTACACCGGCCGCGCCCGCCTGCCTCCGCGTTGTGGGGCAGGTGGCGGCGGGCGACGCCCCCGAGGGCGAGGTGTTGCCCGGCGCGGCGATGCGCATTATGACGGGCGCGCCGCTGCCGCGCGGCGCCGACGCCGTGGTGCGCTTCGAGCGGACCCGCGCTGATGGCGGCGATGTGCTCATCCTGGCCGCCGCTCAGGTGGGCGAGAATGTACGGCCAGCGGGGGAGGACGTGCGGGCAGGCGCGATTGCTCTGGCGGCGGGCCTCATCATTCGCCCGCCGATTGTCGGGCTGCTGGCTTCCCTGGGCTATAGCCATGTCGCCTGCCACCGTCGGCCCCGCGTCGCCGTTCTGTCGACCGGCGATGAGCTGGTGGATATCGATGCGCCCGTGACGCCCGGCAAGATTCGCAACAGTAACGGCTACACGCTGGCTGCCCTGGTGCAGGAAGCGGGCGGCGAGCCTGTGCCGCTAGGGATTGCCCACGACGACTACGCCGACCTCCACGCCAGGCTTGAGGCGGGTCTGGCCGAGGGAGTGGATCTGTTCCTGACCTCGGCTGGTGTGTCCGTCGGCGACTACGATGTGGTCAAGGACGTGCTGGCAGGTGAGGGCGCGATGGATTTCTGGCAGGTCGCCATCAAGCCCGGTAAGCCGCTGGCCTTTGGCCGCATCCGGGGCGTGCCGATCATCGGCCTGCCCGGCAATCCCGTTGCCGCCGCCGTCGCCTTCGAGGCCTTCGCCCGCCCGGCCATCTTCCGCCTGCTCGGTCGGGTCGGCGCGACGCGAGTCACACTGCCGGCGATGCTCGCCGAAGATATCGAGAATAGCGGTCGGCGTCACTATATGCGCGCTTTTGTGCGCCGCGCCGATGATGGCTTCGTGGTCACCACCCGGGGCTACGGCGTCACCGTACAGGGTTCGGGGATTCTCTCCTCACTGGCGTGGGCCAACTGCCTGCTGATCGTACCCGAGAGCGTGACGCACCTGGCAGCGGGCATGCCGGTGGACGTCGAACTACTCGTCGATAGTCTGGGCCTCTGATGGACCTTGCCTCGGCGCTGGCGCGCTGGCCGGGGGTTGCTCTGCCCTTGATGGAGTCCGCGCGGGGCCGCATCGCGCCCTATGTGCGCCACACGCCCCTCGCGCCTGCGCCGCCCTTGCGTGGCGATCTCGCGCCGCAGTTGACGCTGAAGCTGGAAAACCTCCAGGTGACGGGATCTTTCAAGGCCCGTGGCGCGTTCAATAATCTGCTACAACTGGACGCGGCCAGCCGCAAGCGCGGCATCGTCGCAGCCAGTGGCGGCAACCACGGCCTGGCTGTGGCCTACGCCGCCCACCGCCTGGGGATACCGGCCACCATCTTCATCCCCGCCACGGCTGCCCCCGACCGCGCGGCCCGCATCGCGGTGTGGGGCGTCAGGCTGGTGCAGGTGGGCGAGAATTACGATGAGGCCGAGGCGGCCGCCGTCCGCTTCGCCAACGATGAGGGGCTGCCCAACATTCATCCCTTCGACATCGACGGCACGCTACAGGGCACCGGCACGCTGGGCCTGGAGCTACTCGACGATGTGCCTGACGCCGACCTCGTTCTCATTGCCATCGGCGGTGGTGGCCTGATGGCTGGCATGTCGGCGGCCCTTAAGCAGCGCCGCCCTGACCTTCACATCGTGGGTGTGGAGCCGGTAGGCGCGCCATCGATGACGGTGAGCATGAAAGCCGGCCACGTAGTGACCCTCGACCGGGTACGGACCATTGCCACGACTCTCGCACCCCGCGCCGTGAGTCAGCGCACCCTGGACCTGGCACGCGCCTGTGTGAATGAGATCGTGCTTGTGACCGACATCGAGATGGTGGCGGCTATGCGCTGGCTGTGGACGGAGTGCAATCAGTTAGTTGAGCCGTCAGGCGCGGCGGTGATTGCTGCGCTTCAGACAGGCCGCGTCGATCTGCGCGGCTACCGGCGGCCTGTGGCCCTCATCTGTGGCGGCAACGCCGCCGCTGACCCTGTGTTTGACGCCTATACGGCGCAGATTTCATACTGATGGTGGAGGTTTAGGTGGCTAAGCAGAGTTCGTCCCGACCCAAGTCTACCCCCCCAAAGTCGAGTCCCCCGCCGGCGTCGGCCAAGCCCAGTGGTCCGCCGCCCAGTAAGTCGTCCAGTGGTTCAGGCAAGAAGGCAGCGCCGCCCGCCAAGTCGCAGGGCATCTCGCCCATGACCCTGATCCTGGTGGCCGTGGTGGCGGTTGCCCTGGTGGGTCTCGCCATCTTCTACAACCAGCAGCGCACCGCTGCCACGTCGCCGCCCATTGCTCTGGGCACGCCGCCGCCAAGCATGAGCGACAAGGGCATCCCGGTCGGCGTTACCGCTGAAGGCTATCCTTTCAAAGGCAACCCCGATGCGAAGGTCGTTGTCCAGAACTTCTCGGACTTCCAGTGCCCCTTCTGCGCCCAGTTCGTGGCTTCTGTCGAACCCAAGATCGAGGAGGAGTTCATCAAGACTGGGCGCATCAAGTACGTCTTCCGCGATTTCCAGTTCCTGGACCGCATCCGCCAGGGCCAGCCCAACTACGACGGCGAGTCGCATCGCGCATCCCTGGCGGCCCATTGCGCCCAGAGCCAGGGCAAGTTCTGGGAGATGCACGACCTGCTCTATCTGAGTCAGGGCAAGGCCGAGAACGCGGGCGCCTTCAGTGACGCCAACCTGGAGAAGCTGGCGAGCAGCCTGAACCTGAATATGGACCAATGGCGCGCCTGTTTCAAGAGTAACGCCGGTGAGGTCAACAAGCTCATCGACCGCAGCATGAACGATAGCACCGGCAAGCAGGTGCAGGGCACGCCAACCCTCTTCGTCGGTGACCGCAAGATCGAGGCAGGTAGCTTCGACACATTGAAGGCAGCCATTGAACTGGCGGAGCAGAACAAGTGAAAGCCACCCTCACGACTTTGATG
>CAZJJF010000098.1:9943-11463 GCA_964546245.1 uncultured Anaerolineales bacterium | reverse complement strand
CGGCGCGTATCGACAGGTGGCGCGCGAGTATCGCGTGCCCCTGTTCATGACGCCATTGCGCCCTGACTCCGTGCGCGAGAGGGGTATGGATGCCGCGACGGTGGAGGCGTTGGCGAGGATGATTGTCGACCGCACCGCCGCCGGGCTACCGACCTTCGACCACGTTGACTTGCTGCCCTTGTCGCAGTCCGACAATCGTCTGGCCCTCACTAAGGCGCGGCTGGCCGCTGTGCCGCCCGGTCTCACCCATTTCATTATCCACCCAAGCCTTGACACACCGGAGGCCCGCGCCCTGTCGCCCGACTGGCCCTCTCGCGTCGCCGACTACGAGACGTTCATGAGTCGCGAGCTATGCGATTTCGTCCGCGACCAGGGGTTGCAGGTCATCGGCTACCGCGCGCTGCGAGATGCCATGCGGCGGCCCTCCGTGTCCCCGATCGAGTAGCGGACAGGCAAGGAGGTGGGTGGTGCAACGCCTCAATCGCCGCGATTTTCTGCGCCTGGCAGCGACCCTGGGCGGTGTCGTTGCGGCGTCGAGCGTGCTGGAGGGCTGCCGCAACCTGGTTTCAGAGACTGCGCCGCCATCCACTCCTAACGCGGAGGTCCTCGCCATGAACCCTACGCCTCGTCCCGACCCCACGGCTGTGCCCAGCGTCACGCCGCGCCCTACCGCTACCCGCGCCCCGACAGCCACGGCGACCACTGCCCCGACGCCGACAGTCGCAGCGGCGGCCGAGGCCCTGGCGGGGCGCGTGGCCCTGGTCAAGACAACCGATCGCGCTGAGGGCGTGCGGCGCGCGGTTGCGCTACTCGGCCTGAACCCCGCGCGGGGCCGTAGCGTGGTGCTCAAGCCGAATTTCAACAGCGCCGACCCGCCGCCCGGCTCCACTCACCTGGATACCTTGCGCGCCTTGCTGGAACAACTGTGGGCGATGGGGGCGCGAGAAATCACCATTGCCGACCGTAGCGGCATGGGCGATACGCCGAAGGTGATGGAGAGGTTGGGCGTCTATCGCCTGGCCCAGGAATTGAACGCCAGGACACTGACCTTCGACTCGCTGGCGGCCGATGAGTGGGTAATGCTCGATGCGCCGGGCAGCCACTGGAAGCGCGGCTTCCCCTTTGCGCGACCATGCCTGGAATGCGACGCGCTGGTGCAGACGTGCAATCTCAAGACGCACCGCTTCGGCGGGCACTTCACCCTGTCGCTGAAGAACGCGGTGGGTATGGTAGCCCGCCTGCGCCCCGGCGATGGCTACAACTATATGACGGAGCTACATGGCTCACCCCACCAGCGGCGCATGATTGCCGAGATCAATACTGCCTATACCCCCGCGCTGGTAGTCATGGATGGTGTGGAGGCCTTCGTCAACGGCGGCCCCGACCAGGGCCAGAAGGTCGCGCCGGGGGTGGTGTTGGCGGGGATGGATCGGGTCGCGCTGGACGCGGTGGGGGTGGCGCTGCTGGGCGTGTTCGTGACGACGCCAGTGGTCAGCGTGGGGCCGATCTTCGGCTTGCAG